>CANRMY010000008.1 GCA_947631845.1 uncultured Oscillospiraceae bacterium
TGCCTGCTGGTTTTTCGGAGTGAATGACAGATAACACTTACAAAATTCCTGTCAAATCTTATTATACGAGGAGGGGAGATAATGAAAATTGGCCTTGCGGAGCTGCTGGTGGTGTTTATCGCGGCGCTTGTGCTCATAGGGCCGGATAAGCTCCCGGGATTTGCCAAAAAGGTGGGGGCGGCGGTGCGGGAGTTCAAAAAGGCCACCGCCGACGTGACAAAGGAGGTCCGGGAAAACATTATTGACCCGCTGGAGGAGGCCCAGAAGCCCCTCCGGGAAGCGGCGGAGCCTCTGAAGGAGGCGGACAGGGAGGTCAGAAGCGGTATTCGCGATCTGGAGCGTGAATTCAGGGACATCGGAAAGGCGGCGCCCGCGGGAGCGGAGCCCGGAACGTCCAAGAGCGGGACGGCGGGAGACAGGGAGCGAAAGGGACCCGGGGCGGAGCCTGAAGATACAGAAGAACCAATTAACCAAAAAAAGGAAGAACAACCTGAAAAAGGAGGGAAAAGCGCATGAAATTAGGAGTGCAGGAGCTCATCATCATTCTCGTCATCGTGGTAGTCCTGTTTGGCCCCACACAGATCCCGAAGCTGACCAGGATGTTCGGCAAGAGCATCAAGAGCTTCAAGGACGGCATGTCCGAGGAGAACGGGGACAAGGAGGAGGACGGCAAGAAGGAGTCCGGGTCCGCCGATGGCAAAGACGAAAAGTGAGCAGAAGCCGGACGGGAGCATGAGCCTTTCCGGGCACCTCCGGGAGCTGAGGAACAGGGCGGTGGTGTGTCTGGCGGCGCTCGGGCTGGCGTTTGCGGCCTTTCTGTCCCTGGCGCCCCGCCTTACGACGCTGCTCACCGAAATGGGGGAGAGATACGGGTATGTCTATGTGTACATAGCCCCCCAGGAGCTTCTGACGGTGTATATCTCCCTGGCGCTGACCGCGGCCCTGGCGGCGGTTTTCCCGCTGATCGGCTACCACGTCTACGCCTTCTGCGGGCCGGGGCTGAAGCGCGGGGAGAAGATCTTCACCCTGGGTACCCTTTTTTTCGGCACGCTGTGCTTTTGCGTGGGCGTGCTGTTCGCCTATTTCATCAGCGTCCCCTTCATGCTCCACTTTCTCATCCGGTTCAGCACGGAGATCAACGTATCGGCGTCCATCAGCATACACGAGTACGTCAGCTTCCTTCTGACGGTTTTTGTTGTGTTTGGGGCCGTTTTCGAGCTGCCGGTGGCGTCGGTACTGCTGACAATGCTGGGGATCCTGAAGGCGGAGTGGATGGTGAAGGCCCGCAAGCCCATGATCGTGGTCATCTTCCTGGTGGCGGCCGTGATCACCCCGCCGGATGTGATCTCTCAGATCATGGTGGCGATCCCCATGATCTTCCTCTACGAGCTGAGCATCGTTCTGTGCCGGGCCTTCGGCGGCAGGAGAGGGAAGAAGGACTCCGGGGATGGGGAGGAAGCGGAGCCGCGGGAGAAGTCCGCATGACCGTTTACCATCGCCGTGCGCTGGGCGCGGCGTAGGCATAAATGATAAAAAAATAACAAATATGTTAAAAATAAGGAGCGTCACGATATGGCAAAACCTGAGATCACGCGCAGAGAATTCATCAAGGGCATCGCGGCGGGGGCCGTGAGTCTGGCCACCCTGGGCGTTCTGGAGGGATGCGAGTATTCCCTTCAGAACAGCAAGAAGAATCCCGGCATCGGCTCCAGCGGCGGCGGTAAGCCGGGCGTCTCCGGGCTCACCTTTACCCCCGGCACCTACGAGGCCACGGCCCGGGGCATCGGCAGCGACGTGAAGGTCACCATGACCTTCGACAAGACCAGTATCACCGATGTGAAGATCGACGTCTCCGGCGAGACCCCGGACATCGGCGGCAAGATCGGCGGCCAGATGGCCGAGGCCATCCTGAACGCCCAATCCGCCGACGTGGATGCCGTCTCCGGGGCCACCATCACAGCGGACGCGGTGAAGGCCGCCGCCGCCAACTGCATCTCTCAGGCCTCCGGCACCACCGTCACCGTGGGAGGCGGAGAGGATGCCGGGTCCTCCGACTGGCTGGGGAAGGCCCCGGAGATCGCCGAGGGCGACATCAAGGAGACCCTGGATACCGAGGTCCTGATCGTGGGCTGCGGCACCGGCGGGTGGATCGCCGCCATGACCGCCGCCGAGGAGGGGGCCAAGGTGCTGGTGCTGGAGAAGCGGGAGGCCACCACCAACATCCGCCACGACATCGGGGCCATCGGCTCCAAGAAGCAGCTGGAGAGCATCGCGAAGGACCCCAAGTACGCCATTGACAAGATGGAGGCCCTCCAGGAGATCGTCCGCTACGGCGGCGGCTATGTGGACTCCGACCTTATCCGCGTCTGGGCCGACGAGTCCGCCGAGCTGGTAGACTGGCTCACCGGCATCCTGGAGAAGGACGGCTATTTTGCCATGCGCCACGAGGCCGGCGTTGGCAACGTGGACGATCCCGGCCGCGACAAGGCCTTCGCCTCCGGCCACAGCCCCGAGACCCTGCCCGCCGCCCCCGAGGGCATGGACACCGACAAGTATTTCCGCCAGTACTGCGACAGCATGGGCGTGGAGTTCCGTCTGAACGCCGCTCTGGTGAAGCTGGAGCAGGACGGCAGCGGAAAAGTGACCGGCGCCATCGCCCAGGATCAGGCCGACCAGCACTACATAAAGATCACCGCCTCCAAGGGCGTCATCATGTGCGCCGGCGGTTACGCCTCCAACACCCAGATGATGCAGGCCCTTCAGCCCCACACCCTGGCTATGAAGATCAACCTCCCCGCCGGATCCACCTGCGACGGCTCCGGCATCAAGGCCATGATGTGGGCCGGGGCGGCTCTGGATCCCACCCACGCGTCCATGATGTTCAACCGGGCCTGCTGCCTGCCCACCGAGACCGCCGGGTACAAGACCAACGGCAAGATGTTCTGGTTCGGCGAACAGCCCTTCCTGAAGGTCAATCTGAACGGCAAGCGGTTCTGCAACGAGTCCGGCCCCTATGAGTTCATGCTCCACTCCATGTACATGCAGCCCAACCACACCTACTGCGACATCTTCGACTCCAACTCCGAGGAGTACGCCAGGCAGTTCGAGGAGGTGGGGTGCTGCCGCCTCTTCCCGTTCGACAACGACGCGCCCTCCAACCGGGATTTCGCCTCCGTCTGGGATCAGCTCACCGGCCAGTTCGTGGACGAGGGGTATGTCATTAAGGCAAACACCATCGAGGAGCTGGCCAAGGGCCTCAAGATCCCCGAGGAGAACCTGACCGCCGCCGTGAAGCGCTATAACGAGCTGTGCGCCAAGGGCGTGGACGAGGACTACGGCAAGGAGAAGCACCGCCTGACCCCGGTGGATCAGCCCCCCTTCTACGGCGTCCGGGTGGGCGCGTGGCACCTGACCACCCTCAACGGCTGCCGGATCAACACCGATATGCAGGTCATCCGGGAGGACGGCACCCCCATCGAGGGCCTGTGGGCCACCGGCGACTGCACCGGAGGCTTCTTCGCCCAGACCTACCCCAACCTGTTCACCGGCCTTGCCTGCGGCCGCACCATGACCTTTGGCCGCCACGCCGCCAAGATCGTGGCGCACCTTTGAGAAGCTCCTTGAATCGAAAGAAAGGAGTGATCAACTATGCGTCTTAAATCCTTTCGGGGCGGCGCCCATCCCGCCACCATGAAGGAGCTGAGCGAGGGCAAGCCCATCGTCGTCCACAGGGCCGTGGGGGAGATGGTCTTTCCCCTGAGCCAGCATATCGGCAAGCCCGCCGTCCCCGTGGTCAAAAGGGGCGATCCGGTGCTGGCCGGACAGATGATCGCCCGGGCCGACGGGTTCGTCTCGGCCAATGTGATCAGCTCGTGCTCCGGAAAGGTGAAGGCCATCGAGTCCCGCATGACCTCCGCCGGCGTCATTGCCCAGTGCATCGTCATCGACAACGACGGCAAGTACACCCTGGCCCCGGGCATCGGTGAGATAAGCGACTACACCACCCTCACCAACGACCAGATCGTGGAGAAGGTCAAGGCGGCGGGGGTCGTGGGTCTCGGCGGCGCGGGCTTCCCCACCCATATCAAGCTGGCCCCGCCCCACCCGGAGGAGATCGACTACATCATCGCCAACGGCGCGGAGTGCGAGCCCTACATCACCTGCGACGACAGGCTGATGCAGGAGCAGCCCCAGTGGATCGTGGGCGGCATCCGGATCCTTCTCCAGATGTTCCCCGCCTCCCGCGCCGTCATCGCCATTGAGGACAACAAGCCCGCCGCCATCGCCTCCATGGAACGGGCCATCGCCGGCGAGAGCCGTATGGAGGTCATGCGCCTCAAGACGAAATACCCCCAGGGCAGCGAGCGCAACCTGGTCCACGCCGTCACCCGCCGGAAGATGGCCCCCGGCGACCTGCCCTCGGATCTGGGCTGTGTCGCCTGCAACGTCACCACCCTGGCGGCGGTCTACCGGGCGGTGTGCCTCAACGAGCCGCTGATGGAGAAGGGCTTCACCGTCACCGGGGACGCGGTGGCCGAGCCCGGCAACTTCCTGGTGAAGATCGGCACCTCCTTCGCGGAGCTCCTGGAGGCCGCGGGGGGCTTCAAGACCGAACCCAAGAAGGTCATCATCGGCGGGCCCATGATGGGCATCGCCGCCACGGATCTGAACGTGCCCATAGCGAAGATCTATAACGCCCTCATATGCCTCACCGAGGACCCGGTGGAGAAGGCGGACGCCCAGATGACCCATTGCATCCGCTGTGGGCGCTGCGCCCGTGCCTGCCCCGTGGGACTTGTCCCCCAGATGATGAACTTTTACGCCGAGCGGAAGGACTACGACCGGTATGTGAAGCTCCACGGCCTGGACTGCATCGGCTGCGGCACCTGCGCCTTCGTGTGTCCCGCCAAGAGGCCGCTGACCCAGCTCTTTAAGATGACAAAGGGCGTCATCCTCCGGGAGCAGGCCGCCGAAAAAGCCAAAGCTCAGCGGGAAAAGGAGGCGGCAAAGGTATGAACGGACTTTTGAACGTATCCTCCTCCCCCCATGTGAGGAGCCGGCTCACCACCGGAAAGGTGATGTACGACGTGGCGCTGGCGCTCCTGCCCGCCACCGTCTTCGGCGTGTGGAATTACGGACTCCACGCGGCGCTGGTGATCGGCATGAGCATCCTGGGCGCGGTGATGACAGAGTTTGTGTTCAATTTCGTCACCCGCCGGCCCAACACCCTCTCCGACGGCTCCGCCGTTGTCACGGGGCTTCTGCTGGCGCTGGTGCTCCCGCCCTCCGTGCCCCTGTATATCCCCTATCTGGGGAGCCTCTTTGCCATTCTGTTCGTCAAGTGCTGCTTCGGCGGACTGGGACAGAACATCATGAACCCGGCCCTGGCGGCCAGGTGCTTCCTGCTGATCTCCTTTGCCGGGCCCATGACCGAATATGTGGTGGACGGCGTGTCCACCGCCACGCCCCTGGCCGTGCTCAACAGCGGCGGCACCGTGGACGTGCTGGAGATGTTCATGGGCTACGGCGGCGGCGTCATCGGGTGCAGCGGGGCGGCCCTGCTCATTGGCGGCATCTTCCTGCTGGCGAACGGCACCATCACCTGGCACATCCCCGTCTCCGTCGTTGCCAGCTTCGCCCTCTCCATGGGTCTGGGCGGCCCCGGCGGCTTCCACCCCCTGTACCTGCTGGCCGAGATCAGCGGCGGCGGTATCCTGATGGCGGCCCTCTTTATGGCAAACGACCCGGTGACCAGTCCCGTGGCCGTGCCGGGGCAGGTGCTCTACGGCGTGGCCGTGGGCATCCTGGCGGCTGTCCTGCGCCTCTACGGATCGGCGGCGGACAGCGTCAGCTACGCCGTCATCCTCTGCAACCTGGCGGTGCCCCTCATCGACCGGGTGGCCATCCCCAAGCCCTTCGGGCTGGGCGACAACAAGAAGAAGCCCAAGCCCAGGATCCCCAAACCCGCCTGGATCCTGGCCGCCATCGGATTGCTCTCCGGCGTGGCCCTGGGGGCCGTCAACTACATCACCGCCCCCGTCATCGCCGAGCAGGCGCTGGAGGCCAACAGGGCGTCCTACGAGACGGTCCTGCCCGCGGGCGCCGAGATCGGCTACGATGACGATGTCACCCGGGCCGTGGAATCCCTGGAGGGCACCGAGTTCGGCAAGAGCGTCATCAACGAGGCCGTGGTGGGCAGGGACGCCTCCGGCAATGTGGTGGGCTGTGCCGTCAACGTCACCAGCTCCGAGGCCTACGACGCCACCCTGAGCCTGTCTGTGGGCATCGCCCCCGACGGCACGGTGACGGGCATCTGCTTCACCGAGCTCCACGAGACCCCGGGCAAGGGGATGCTCTGCGACGAGCCGGCCTTCCGGGACCAGTTCGCCGGCGTGAATACCGACGCGTTCACCCTGGGCGGCGGCGTGGACTCCGTGTCCGGCGCGACCATCAGCTCCAAGGCGGTGGTCAACGCCGTCAACGCGGCGCTGGCGTTCTACAACGGATACTTAAAGTGAGGAGGGGGATCTGCAATGAATAAGAATCTGGAACGTCTATACAACGGCATTATCCGGGAGAACCCCGTATTCATCATGATGCTGGGCATGTGCCCCACGCTGGCCGTCACCACCTCCGCCATCAACGGCGTGGGGATGGGCGTGTCCACCATGGTGGTGCTCATCGTCTCAAACCTGATGATCTCACTTCTCCGCAAGCTCATCCCCCATGAGGTGCATCTGCCCGCCTACATCGTGGTGGTGGCCACGCTGGTCACCGTAGTCCAGCTGCTGATCAAGGCGTATCTCAAGTCCCTGGACGCGGCGCTGGGCATTTACATCCCGCTGATCGTGGTCAACTGCATCATCCTGGGCCGTGCCGAGGCCTACGCCTGCAAAAATCCCCCCGTGCTGTCCGTCTTTGACGGCCTGGGCATGGGCCTGGGCTTCACCCTGGGCCTGACCCTCATCGGCGCGCTGCGTGAGCTCTTCGGCGCCGGGACCCTCTTCGGGTTTCAGGTCATGCCCGCCTTTTACCAGCCCATCGGCATCATCACCAGCGCCCCCGGCGCTTTCCTGGTCATGGCGCTGATCGTCGCCGTTATGAACGGCGCCAGCATCTCCACCAGGGCGAACCGGAAGGTGGAGGGCGGCTGTGACGGCTGCTGCGCCAGCTGCGCCCAGAGGTGCGACACCCCCAAGGACGCGTCTGAGAGGGGAGAGGAGGCAAAGGTATGACTTCACTTGCGCTCGTTATCGTCACCACGGCGCTGATCAACAACGTGGTGCTTAACCAATTTCTGGGCCTGTGCTCCTTTTTGGGCGTGTCCCGGCAGATCAAGACGGCCGCCAGTCTGGGCGGCGCGGTCATCTTCGTCATGACCATCGCCTCGGGCGTGGCAAACCTCATCTATACCTGCATCCTCCAGCGTTTGGGCCTGGAGTATCTCCAGACCATCGTGTTCATCCTGGTGATCGCGAGCCTGGTGCAGGTGGTGGAGATGTTCCTGAAAAAGGCCGCCCCCGCCATCCACGGGGCGCTGGGGATCTACCTGCCGCTGATCACCACCAACTGCGCCGTGCTGGGCGTGGCGCTCAATAACGTCACCGACGGCTTCGGCTTCTTTGAGAGCGTCTTCTCCGGCTTTGGCACCGCCGTGGGCTACACCCTGGCCATTGTGCTCCTGGCCGGGATCCGTGAGCGGACCGAGGGGAACGATGTGCCCGCGCCCTTCCGAGGCGCGCCCATCGTCCTTCTGAGCGCCTGCCTGATGGCCATCGCGTTCTACGGCTTCAGCGGCCTTTCGCTGAGTTAAGGGGGGCCGGACTGTGACAATGATCATCTCAACCGTCGTAGTTCTGGCCGTGGCGGGCCTTCTGATGGGCCTGCTGCTGGTCTTCTCCGGCGAGAAATTCAAGGTGGAGACGGATCCCCGTGAGAGCGCGGTCCGGGAGTGCCTTCCCGGCAACAACTGCGGCGCCTGCGGCTACGCGGGATGCGACGCCCTGGCCGCCGCCATCGCGAAGGGCGAGGCTCCGGTCAACGGCTGTCCCGTGGGCGGAGCGCCCGTGGGCGAGCAGGTCGCCAGGGTCATGGGCGTGGAGGCCGGGGCGGCCCGGGAGAAGCGCGTGGCCTTCGTCCGCTGTGCCGGGACGTGCGACGTCACAAAGAACAACTGCGTCTACGTGGGTATCAGTACCTGCGAGGCCGCCATGACCCTCCCGGGCAAGGGCGTCAAGGCCTGTACCTACGGGTGCCTGGGGTACGGAAGCTGCGCCGCCGCCTGTCAGTTCGACGCCATCCATGTGGTGAACGGCGTGGCGGTAGTGGACCGGACCAAATGCGTGGCCTGCGGCAAGTGCGTGGCCGCCTGCCCCCAGGGCCTCATTGAGATCGTCCCCGACGCCGCCCCTCTGGCCGTCCAGTGCGGCAACCGGGAGAAGGGACCCATCGTCCGCAAGGTCTGCGACGCCGGATGCATCGGCTGCGGCCTTTGCGTCCGCCAGTGCGAGCACGGCGCCGTGACGCTCCAGGGCAACACCGCCCATATCGACTACGAAAAGTGCGTGGGCTGCGGCAAGTGTGCCGAGAAGTGCCCCGCCAAGATCATCCGAAATCGCTGACGGAACGCGACCCCGTTTTCGAGCTTTTTTCCCGAAAACGGGGCCGCGCCTTTTTGAAAAGTGTTGGGAAAGCAGGAGAATTCGAAAACAGCAGAAATCAAGCGGCTGTCAAAACCTCCCGTTTTTGCAAACTGAATTTTTGCGAAAAGTACGTTTTTTAGACGGTGAGACGAGATTTGCCAAGGGGGTTCTGCAAAACAGGCTGGGATCTATCATACATCCGCAAGAACAACTGGTGACAAAAAGCGCAGCTTTCGGTTCGCTCTGGTCGAAGGCCGCGCTTATCTAATTACTCGGCCGTATAATACTGCGCCTGGGCGGTCCAGAGGGCGTGGTATTGGCCGGAGGTATCGGCGAGCAGGTCCTCATGGCGGCCGGATTGGACGATCTGACCGGCATCAAAGACGGCGATCTTGTCGCAGAAGCGGCAGGAGGCCAGGCGGTGGCTGATGTAGACGGCTGTCTTATCCCCGGCGATATTGTTGAAGCGGCTGTAGACCTCGTACTCGGAAACCGGGTCCAGGGCGGCGGTAGGCTCGTCCAGGACGATGAAGGGCGCGTCTTTATAGAGGGCCCGGGCCAGGGCGATCTTCTGGGCCTCGCCGCCGGAGATTTCCACGCCGTCCTTGTCGTAGTCCTTGTAGAGGGGCGTGTCAAGGCCTTGGGGCATGGCTGCTTCCCGCTTGTCAAACCCAGCGCGTTTCAGGCAGTCCTCCACTCGTGCCTGGTCGTAATCTGTGCTGGCGGCTACGTTCTGCCCCAGGCTGACGGCGAAGAGCCGGAAGTCCTGAAACACCACGGAGAAGAGGGATATGTACTCGTCGTAGTCGTATTTTCGTATATCCACGCCGTTCAGCAAAATCTCCCCCTCCGTGGGGTCGTAGAGGCGGGTGAGGAGCTTGATGAAGGTGGTCTTGCCGGAGCCGTTCATGCCCACGATGGCCAGCTTTTCGCCGACCTTGAACTTGAAGTTGACGTGCCGCAGGGCCCAGGTATCCGTGTGGGGATACTTAAAGGACACGTCCCGGAACTCGACGAAATACTCATTGTCGTCCCGCTTCTCCACGGTGAGGGAGCCCTTGTACATGTCGTTGGGGATGTCGAAGAAGGAGAAGTAGCGCTTTAGATACGTGTCGTTGAGAAGCGTCATCTGCACGAAGCTCACAAGCTCGGTAACGGCGGCGATGAGCAGGGTGATGCAGGACACGTACTGGGCGATGGAGCCCACGGACACCCCACCCCGGAGGGAGGCGAAGATCAGGATCATATAAACGCCGAACCGGAGGCCGTAATCGAATACCTTCCCCACGGAATTGAGGAGGCTTGCGGGGATGTCCGTCCGGGCGAGCGCCCGGCAAAACTCGTCTCCGAACCGGAGAGACCGCGCCGCCAAGTCCTCCGCCATGCCATAGAGCCGGATGTCCTTGCCGTTGGAATACCCGCTTATAAAGAACCCCAGCTTTTCGCTGCGGATATTGGTATCCACCAGCCGGTCGAAAAAGACCTTCATGATCCGCTCGCTCCGCGACTTCAGGAGAATACCGGCCAGCAGGGTCAGAAGGACGCCGCCCACCAGGGCCAGCTTCATCCACAGGGGGATGGTTTTGACACCGAAAAAGGACGCGGTGAGGGTGATACTGGCGGCGATTTGCGTTGTAAGGAGGATGAGCGCAGCCGTGCCGTCTTTCAGATACCAGTAGTTGTAGCCCGTCTGGGTTTCCTTTCGAATCCGCTCCCGCAAAAGGGCCGTGTCCCGGTCCTCCACGCTTTTGTAGGCCATGTCCATGGTCTTCTCCGCGTAGCGCCACTCCAGATTTTGGCTGAGCTCCTTGTCACCCACCGATTCCCTCTCCCGGAACCAGGCGACCAGAAGGCCCAGCAAAAATGTGAGCCCCACCGTGAGGGCGGCGTACAGCGCCAAAGCTCCCACGGGCCGTCCCGCGGCGATGGCGTCGATGAGCCGCGCCGAAAACCAGATGGGCACGTAGGGCGTCACGGCGGAGACAAGGGCCTCCAGCATGAAAAGCACGGTGTACGCGGGGCTCATCTCATACAGCAGACGAATGCCGCGCCAGAAAACACGGATATGTTCCGAAAGCTTCATTCCTCCACACCTCCCTTGTAGTCGTCCCTGTACCAACAGCTTTGGATCTCAAAGAGTTTGCTGTACGCGCCGCCCAGGGCCATGAGCTCGTCGTGGGTGCCTTGCTCGGCGATCTGGCCGTCCTTTAAGAAGAGTATCCTGTCACAGAATCTGGTGGAGGCCAGACGGTGGGAGATGAAGAGGGAGGTCTTGCCCGCCGTCATAGCGTTGTATTGGAGATAAATTTGATTTTCCGCGATGGGGTCCAGCGCCGCCGTGGGCTCGTCCAGCACCAAAATGGGCGCGTCCTTGTAAATGGCCCGTGCCAGCATGAGCTTCTGCTTCTCCCCGCCGGACAAGTCCGTGCCGTCCTTATCCAGCTGCTTGTCCAGAACCGTGTCCATACCCTTTGGCAGGGAGTCGATCTTATCCCCCAATCCGGCGTCCCGGAGGCACGCCTCCGCCCTCTCCCTGTCGCCGCCGCCGTCCGTCCGGCTGGTGACGGTCTCCAGGATGGTGAAGGGGCCGGTCCCGGCGTCCTGGAAGACAGGGGCGAAGAGCTTATAATATTCCTCTCGCCGAAAATCCCCCGTGGGTACGCCGTCCAGGCGTATCTCCCCGGAGGCCGGAGCGTAAAGGCCGCACAGGAGCTTCACAAGCGTCGTCTTCCCCGCGCCGTTGAGGCCCACCAGGGCGACCTTTTCGCCGGGGGCTATGGTCAGGCTGAGGTCGTGGATGGTGTCGGCCTCGGCCCCGTCGTAGCGGAAGGAGACGTGGTCGAAGACGATCTCCGGGGCATGGTCAAGGCGCCCCTCCGCGCTCTCTGTCCCCTCCGGCGTGTCGTCGGGCAGATCCAGAAACGCCCGGAAATCGCTGACAAAGAGGCTGGCGTTCAAAATGGCGTTCCACTCACTGACGATGCTCCCCACAAAGCCCGCGAAGGAGGAGACGGCGGCAAAATAGAGGACGAACTGCTCCGCCGTGATCTGTCCCCGGACGGCCTCCAGGATCAGCACCGCGTAGGCCGCCCCGTCCCGGAGGAGGATCACCAGGAGGTCGGCGAGGCGCACAAGAAATTCCCGGAAGCTCCCGCGTTTTGCCCAGTCCAGGTCCCGCTCCAGCAGGTCATGGTAGAGATCCCGGAACCACCCGGTCATACCGTATACCCGGATATCCTTCCAGGCGGTGAAATCGGCGGGCTTTGTGCAGACGTAGTCAAGCCGGCGGCTCAGGTTCGTCCTGGCGGGGCGGGCGGCGTACTGCCACTTTCGATAGGCATGGGCGCACAGGATATTCACCAGAGGCGTCAGAGTCAAAAGGACTACCAGCCAGGGGCTGACATTGGACAGGACTGTGCCCAGGAGCGCGTAGCACAGAATGTTCTCCGTAAGCTTCATGGAGCGCCTCGGCACATCGCTGAGGGGTTGGCCGCCGTTCCACTCCCAAGTGGCCCTCCCGGCCCGCTTGCCCAGATCCTGGGTCTCTTTTTTCTCAAAGGTCTGATATTGGCACTCCATGGTCTTTCGGTTCAGCTCATCGCCTCGGAGGGAACGGTATTTTTGCAGGTAAACGCGTAGCACCGTCTCGCAGGTGTCCCGCAGGACCGTGGCGATCAGCACCGCCAGCAGGAAGAGCCCCACGGACAGCGCCGCGTGGCGGATGCTCTCCCCCCGCGTCACCTCACCCACCACCAAGGCCGGCAGACGCACCTCGCCCCAGGCCAGGAACACCGCCAGAGGAATCTCCAGCACCATCACCAGCAGCGACACCGGCGTGCCGTGAATCATCCCCCGGAGGCTCCACCAGGCGTTGCTGAGCACCGACTTGTACGGCTTTTTATTTGGATCTTTTTCGTATTCCAAGGTTCTTCACCCCTTTCGCGCCCATCATAGCATGGACCGAATGAAAAAAGTAAATTCGTGCACGAAACGCCGCCGTCCGTGCACGAATTGCGTTTTACGGGAGGGCCGGGACCAGAAACTCGGAGGTAAACGCCCCGTCCTCACTGTTGTATTTCACCCAGCCGCCGTGGTCCCGGATGATCGCCTCGGCCCTCCTGAGCCCGAAGCCGTGGGCCCCGGACTTGCCGGTTTTGAAGAGGCCGCCCACCTTCTCCCGCTTGGCCCCGGCGGCGTTGAGCATGGAGAAGTAGAGCATCTTGCCCTTCATGCCGAGAAAAAGGCGGATGAACCGCTCGCCTTCCGCGCCCCGGCAGGCCTCGATGGCGTTGTCCAGGAGATTGCCCACGATGATACTGAGCTCCAGGTCGCTGACCGTCAGACCATCCGGCACATTGGCCTTCACTGTGACGGTTATATTTTCGCTTTTGGCTTGGGCCAACTTTGCGGAGAGTATAGCGTCCAGAGATACGTTGCCGGTCTTCAAAAGCGTGTCCACGTTCATGAGCTTTTCGTCCAGCTCAAGGACGTACTCCCGCGCCCGCTCCGTGTCCCCGGCGTCCAGATAGCTTTTCAGCAGCTGAAGGTGGTTGTGGAAGTCGTGCTTGTAGCCCCGCATCTCCCGGTGGATGCTCCGCACCTCCTCCAGGTGCCGCAGGGACTGCTCGGTTTGGTACTCCACCAGCTTCAAATATGTCCGTTTCAGCATATCAGTTCCTCTCTATGAACGCCCGGTTCACGTCGTCGTATTTCCCACGCGAAAGGGGGATCTCCGCGCCGCCATCAAGCGTTACACCCGTGCGTGAAATGCGCTCCACGGCCTTGAGATTGATGATGTAGGAGCGGTGGGCGCGGTAAAAATCGGAGCTCAGCTTTTTTTCGAAGGCCGTGATGCTCTCCTTGAGCCTGTAAACGTCCGTGCGGGTGTGGATCTCAATATAGTGGGCGAAGGATTCTATATAGAGAATATCCGCCTCCAACAGCTTCACCGTTCCACCGTCGCAGCTGATGACCACTGACGGCGGCTCCACCGCCAGCCTGCTTGAGGCGCGGTCCAGCACTTCAAAGAGCTTCTGTTCCGCTACCGGCTTGACAAGATAGTGCAGCGCGTCCACCTCGTACCCCTCGGCGATGAACTCAAAGTGGGAGGTAATGAACACGATCTCTGCCCGCCCGCGCTGCGCCCTCACCCGCTTGGCAAGCTCGATGCCGGACAGCTCCCGCATCTCCACGTCCAGCAGGAGAATGTCATAGTCCTTGTTCCGGTCGTATTCAAAGAAGAAGCTCTCCGCAGACGGAAACTCATCGAGCCGCACGCCGCACCCCGACGTCTCCGCCCACCGCCGGACCATGCCGGCAATGCTCTCCCTGTCCGATTCTGAATCATCGCAAATTGCTATCGTATAATCCATAACCTCACTGCCTGCTCATCTGGAATTCTAAAATAATGTGTAAATCGAACAGCTTACACAACCGACCACAATTATAGCACAACCGCGCGAGCTTTTCCACGGCCTTTTCTTCTTAAAAATGACTATGGCGGGAGTACATAAAAATGCCCCCGCACAACGCCTTATCTTTCCCGCTCGTCCCGCCTCCGCTTCGTCAGCAAGCGCCCCCAGGGCTTCGACACCCGCGTCGCCGCCGGAGGCCAGAACTTCTCCGGCGGACAGCGCCAGTGCATAGCCATCGCCCGGGCCGTGATGACGAACCCGGACTACCTGCTGCTTGACGAGGCCACGAGCAGCCTTGATGCCCGGAGCTGTTCCGGGAGGAGCTTGGCGTGGACAGTCTGGACGACTTCATAAAGATGCGCGGTGAGTGGTACAGAATGAAGGTGCGGCAGTGTCTTGTGATACTGAACATCCTGGACCTGCCCCGTGAGGGGAGCACCGACCCGCTGGACCACTACGCGGTGCTCAGCGAGCTTCAGGAGAGGATGTACGAAAAGATACGCGAAATGATGACTGTATGGAATTACCCGATGAGATATATAATGACAGCCGCTGCGGTGGAGGTGAGGCCGATGCAGGCCTCGAAGGGGATGAGCTTCATGCGCTCCTTGATGGACATGTTGACAGCGCCGCCGGTGGCGTGGAAGAAGGAGCCGTGGGGGAGCGAGTCCACGACCGTGGCGCCGGCATGGACCATGGCCGCGGCGGCGAGGGCGGGGACGCCCGCCTCTATAAGCGTGGGGGCGAAGGTCTGAGAGGCGATGGTAGCGCCGGCGGTGGTGGAGGCGGTGGCGGCCGCCATCAGGATACCGGACAGGGGGGCCAGGACAAACGCCGGCATTTTCATGGCCTCGAGAAGGTTGATGACGTCATACTGGAGGGCCGACGCCTTGATGATGCCCGCAATAGTCCCGGTGCCTATAAGCAGAACGGAGACGCCGATGACCTTGGAAAGGCCGAATTCCATAAAGCTCACGGTATTGCGCCAATTTTTGGTGGCCAGGATACTCACCGCGCCGCCCACGGGAAGGGCGATCAGGGGGTCGATGGAGATATCCGCCAGGGGCCTCAAGGCCAGGAGGACAATGACCACCACGGGCCCCGCGATAGCGGCAAAGAAGTTCGGCAGAGCCTTGCCGCCGGAGGCCTCAACATCGGCTTCCCCGATGGTATCGGAGGATTTTTTGGCAAGGAGGGTGGCTGTGACGATGGTCACCACAAGGGCAAAGAGAGCGGGGATGGCGTTTTTCGGCATCAGGGACGTCAGATCCACGCCGAAGGCCTCGGAGGCGGCAATGGTGTTGGGGTTGGGAGATACGATGTTTCCGGCCTTGCCGCCCCCGATCATGGCCAGCAGCACACCACCCTTGGAAAGGCCCGCCTTTTTGCCGATGGCCAGGGCGATGGGCGCCACGGTGATGACGGAGATATCCACAAACACGCCCACGGCGCAGATGATCATGGTGGCAATGGAGATGGCGGCAACAGCCCGCTTCTGACCCAGCTTGTCAACGATCGTCTCGGCGATCTTCTCGGCCGACCCCGTCTTGATGAGCGCGCCGGCCAGAATGCCGGAGGTCATGATGCGAAGGACGGAGGACATCATACCTGCCGCGCCGGAGACCATGGTATCCACGGTGGTCACAAGCCCACCGCCGCCTGCAAGTCCGCCGATCAGGGCGCCGATGATCAGGCTGTAGGCCGGCTGTACCTTTCGTATGATCAGAACGATCGCTATGGCAAGGCCCAGGAGGGCACCCCATGTGGAGAAGCTGTAGTCCATATGCGCCGCCTCCCCTCACATCTCGCCCCGGAGGGCGCGGACAAGCCGGAAGGCCTGTTCCACCGAGGCGGTCATGTTCCTCTCGGCGTTGCCGTGATCCATGGCCTCGGCCAACGTCACCACGCCGCGCAAGATCGGGAAGTAGGCATCGATCCCGCCGCCGTTGCAGGCGCGGGCGTCCTCGGTGACACATCCGGAGAAAGCGATGACTGTCTTTCCGTACTTCTTGGCGATGCTGGCGACCCCGATGGGCGCCTTGCCCATGACCGTCTGCCCGTCAAGCCGTCCCTCGCCGGTGACCACGATGTCGGCATCCCTTATGTAGTCCTCAAGCCGCGTCTCGTCCAGCACGATTTTGATGCCGGACTCCAAAACGGCGTTTGTGAAGGTCAGAAACGCAAAGCCCAGGCCGCCCGCGGCACCGGTGCCGGGGTGCTCCTTGTCCGCCTTGGGGAAGGCTTTGGCGGCGAGATCCGCGTAGTCGGAGAGCCACTTGTCCATCTTCAGGATCATCGCCGGCGTGGCGCCCTTCTGAGGACCGTAGACCGCGCTGGCTCCGTGCTCGCCGCAGAGGGGATTCGTCACATCGCAGGCGATTTTGAAGGAGCACTCCGAAAGCTCCGGGATCACGTTCCCGTCGGTGATCTTCGCCAGATCCTCGAGCCCCTTCGCGCCGAATGGGACCTGGTTCCCCTTGCTGTCCAGCATCCCGAAGCCCAGGGCCTGGAGCATCCCCACGCCGCCGTCATTGGTGGCGCTGCCGCCGATGCCCACGATGAAGCGCCTGCACCCCTTTTTTATAGCGTCCCGAATGACCTCGCCCACGCCGTAGGTGGTGGTGTTCATGGGGTCGCGCTCCGCGTCCGAAACGAGCGTGATGCCCGCCGCGCCCGACATCTCCACGATCGCCGTCCTCGTCTCGTCGATGATGCCGTAGACGCATTCCACCGGCCGTCCCACGGGGCCCGTCACGGTGACCGTTTCCGTCCTGCCGCCCATGCCCAGAGCCAGCGCCTCAACCGTGCCTTCGCCGCCGTCGGCCAGAGGCCGCACCGTCACCCGGGCCGCCGGATACGCCCTGAGTACCCCCTGACGTATGGCCTCCCCGGCCTCCAGGGAGGTGAGGGAGCCCTTCAATGAGTCGATCGCCACTGTTACCTTCATGTCAGTCCGTCCTTTCTTTTTCGGAGCCTCATACCAAGCTCCGCTTTCTGCTCTCATTATACCGCCGTGAGACGGAGGAATATATGTTATGCTAAACGTATTCTATTGATTTTTTACGAAATATATGTTATATAGAACATATACGCAAAAAGCGGGGTGGAACTATGGCCCAGAGGATACGGAAAAGCACGGCGCAGCAGATCGTGGAGACGGTGAAGGATGTGTCCGGCTGTGACGTGAATTTTATAGACCGTGACGGTATCATCTTCGCAAGCACCGACCATAAGCGCGTGGGGGACTACCACGAGGTCGGATTCCGGGTCGTCAAGACCGGAGAGGCGATCGAGGTGGGATCCGACGACGCCTTTTTGGGGACTCACCGGGGCGTCAACCTGCCGTTTGTCTATCGGGGCGAGGCCATCGCCGCCATCGGCATCACCGGCGAACCGGACGAGGTCCGCAAGTATGTCCACCTGGCATTGCGCATCACGGCGCTTATCTTGCGCGAGCAGGAGCTTGACGAGCGAAGCGGCAATGAGAAGGCGCGGCTCAACTACATTATCCGGGCGTTGACATCGGGAGAGCCCTTGAATATGGATTTTCTGAAATCGAATCTGGAACTATTCGGGCTGAGACCCGATTCCCTCTGCAGAACACTGATCGTCCGGCGTGACACGGAGAGGCGCCTCGCCAACGTGTCAGCGGTGGAGGCGGGGGTGGAGGCGGCCTTCGAGCAAATGGGAGCCGGGCTTCATACCTTCACATATCCGGGAGACTATGTGGCGATTTTAGAGGAACGGCGCCTTACAAGCTGCGTGCGGATCCTGCGCTCTCTCGCGGCGGATCATCCCGGCGTGCTCAGGATCGGCGTTGGGAGCGCGGACACGCTCACCCGTCAGGACAGGTCATACGAGGCGGCCTCCATCGCTCTGCGGAGCCTTCGCGGAGAATATGGTCTTGCCGTCTTTGACGAGCTCGATCTGGATATCCTCCTTGGCAGTGTGCCCGAGCCCGCCCGACGCAGGTTTCTGGAAAAGACAGCCGCAAATCTCACCGGCGCGGACCGGGAGCTTCTCGCGTCCTATTTTTCCGGCGGCATGTCCCTGAAGGCCGTGAGCGAGGAGCTGTTCATGCACAAAAATACCATCCAGTACAGGCTGGACCGCATCGCCCGCGAAACAGGACGAAATCCCAGGGTATTCAAGGATGCTGTCGTCCTCTATCTGGCCCTGAAGCTGATGAACGGCGAAGAAAACGGTTTTGGCCATTCCTAAAAGCAGCCGGTTGGGCAAACGGACAGGGGCGGACGGTTGCAATTTGCGCTGATTTGTGGTAGGCTTTTAGCAGAGCGGGAGGGAACTGCGTAAAGGTTATGGCCCGGCCCCGGAGCGGGAGGGCTTCCGGCGGCGGACGGTATCCGGCTTTACGTTCCTGAAACGGTTTCAAAACGGCGAGGAGGAATCCGAATGAAAAACATCGACCTGAGCATCCTTCCCCACGGCGACATGCCGGGGGACAAGATCGAGATCGAGCAGCACCACATTGAAAAGGCGGAGAGGATCTACCCCGTCCTTAAGTCCATGCTGACAGGCCCCAAGACCGTGGTCTGCGTCTGCGGCGGCTCCGGCGTGGGCAAATCGGAGATCGCCTCCCTGCTGGCGGGGATGCTCCGGGCAGACGGGATCGGCGCTTACGTCATGAGCGGCGACAACTATCCCCACCGCATCCCCGTGGAGAACGACGCCCAGCGGGAGCGGGTCTACGCGGAGGGCGGCCGGGAGGCGCTGGACGATTACCTGGGGAGTCAAAAGGAGATCGACTTTGCGCTGGTAAGCTCCATTCTGGCCAAATTCAAGGCCGGGGAGAGTCCCATATCCTTAAAGCGCATGGGGCGCACGCCGGAGGAGCTGTGGTTCGATGAGGTGGACTTTACAGATATAAGCGTGCTTATTTTGGAGTGGACCCACGGCAACAGCGACAACGTGATCGGCGTTGACATCCCGATTTTATTGAACTCCACCCCCGCCGAGACCCTGGAGCACCGGCGCAAACGGGCCCGGGACAAGGGCGTGGACAGCCCCTTTACCACCATGGTGCTGGAGCTGGAGCAGACGAAGCTCCACGCCCAGGCCCACAAGGCCAAGATCATTGTCACGAAAGCCGGGGATATCATAAGCTTTGATACATATTTGAAGCTCATGGAGGCGCAAAATGGCTGACTTGGGACCGATGCTGAACCTGTACCCCGACAGCGTGGGCGGAAATCTGGCCGCCGCGGCGGATTTTCTGGAGCTTCCCGCGCTGCGCGGGGCCTTCTCCTCTGTCTACGTCCTCCCCAGCCTCTTCCACTCGGATCTGGACCGGGGCTTTTGCGTGGTGGACTACGGGCTTGAAGAGACGTTGGCGACTGACGGTGACCTTGCGCGTCTGCGGGCGCTGGGGCTTGACCTGAAGCTGGACATCGTCTTAAACCACGCCTCTGTCCAGTCGCCGCAGTTTCAGGATCTGCTGAAAAACGGCGAAAAAAGCGAATACCGGGACTTCTTCATCGACTGGAACAAATTCTGGGACGGGTGCGGTGAGATGACGGCGGAGGGGTACATACAGCCCGAGGAGAAGTACATCAAGGATATGTTCTTCCGCAAGCCGGGGCTTCCCATCCTGATGGTGCGTTTCCCCGACGGGTCGGAAAAGCCCTACTGGAACACCTTCTACCAGAAGGTGTGGGAGGAGGACGGAGAGCGGAAATACTTAGGTCAGATGGATCTCAACATAAACTCCCCTCAGGTGTGGGCCTTTTACGACGAGACGCTGAAGCGCCTTTCGAAGTACGGCGCGAAGATCATCCGCCTCGACGCCTTCGCTTACGCGCCCAAGGCCCCCGGCAAGCGCAACTTTTTAAACGAGCCGGATACCTGGCAGGTGCTTGACCGGGTAAAGACCCTGGCGGATCGGTACGGCCTGACGCTTCTCCCGGAGATCCACGCCGCCTACGGGGAGGGCGTGTACAAAAAAATAGCCGGTAACGGCTACATGACCTACGATTTCTTCCTTCCCGGCCTCCTTCTCGACGCCTTTGAGCGAAAGAGCGGCGTGTATTTGAAAAAATGGGCGGATGAGCTCATCCGGGACAATATCCGCACGGTCAATATGCTGGGCTGTCACGACGGGATCCCGCTTTTAGACCTGAAGGGCCTCCTGCCGGACGGGGACATTGAAGCGCTCATCGCCACGCTGGTCGCCCGGGGCGGCTTTGTGAAGGACCTGCACGGGGCGAAGAACATGTACTACCAGGTCAACGCCACCTACCTGTCCGCCCTGGGCGGGGACGAGGAGCGCCTGTGCATGGCCCGGGCCGTACAGATCTTCATGCCGGGAAAGCCCCAGGTGTGGTATCTGGACCTTCTGAACGGCCTGAACGACTACGAGGCGGTACGCCGCGCCGGCGAGGGCGGGCACAAGGAGATAAACCGCACGAATCTGACGGCTGACGAGGCCGCGCGCCGCCTCCAAAGCCCCACGGTCCAAAAACAGCTGGAGCTCCTGCGCCTGCGCAATTCTCACCCAGCCTTCTCGGAGAGCGCGGATATTGATATCGAGGCCAACGGCTCCGTCCTCCGCATCGTCCGGCGCAGCGGCCCGGCCCGCGCGGCCCTGGAGGCCGATTTTGAAAGCGGCCGGTACGCCGTGACTGCGTCGTGAGGCCCCGCGTGTTTTCCGGCAAGGGGCGTTTTTTGACAGACTGAAAGGGATCTCCCCTGCCGGGGGAGATCCCTTTTGCGATATATAATGTGCGGAATATATATTATTTGCTCCACTCCTGAATGAGCCGCAGGACGTCCTCTTTTGTCCCCAGGGTAAAGCTGTCCAGGGCGATCATGACGCCCAGCTTGCCGGTATTCTGGATGATCATCAGGTGCTCCGTCTCCAGCGTCCTGGTCACGTCCTCGTAGTTCACGATCAACGGGTCCACGGTGGTCAACACCTCCATGCGGTCCTCATAGAACCGGGTGACCCGCTCCATCTCGCCATCGGAGCGCTCCCTCATAGCCTTCCAGCCCTTTTTGATGCGGCTCCGGGGGAGGAGCACCGCCAGATAGAGCACCACCAGCGCCAGAGCGACCGTCTCGATGAGCACGGGGATCAGGTGGCCGCCCCGCCAGAGGATATAGGCACCCACGGCGGCCCACACGGCAACCAGGAAAATCAGGATCTTTTTCAGGGCGGGGCCGTAGTCCAGATCGATCAGGCGCTTCATGCCCTCCCGGAAAAGCTCCTCAGTGACGGTAAATTTATTCTCGGCGATCAGCTTCATCCCGAACCCTCACTTTCTGTAGAAAAGGATGCCCAGCGTCCCCGGCCCGCAGTGGCAGGAGACGGTACACCCGGCGCGGGTGTGGATGATCTCCTGAAAGGGCGCCAGCTCCCGGACGGTACGCTCGGCAAGGGCACGGCACGCCTCGTCCACGCCGGAGTCGGTGATGAAGATCCGCCCTGTATCCACTGTGGAGGGATCGGCCAGCTTGTCCCGGATGTACGCCTCGATGCAGACGGAGAGCCGGCCGCGGTATTTCTTGCCCACGCCCATAGCGCCGTCCTTCACATAGATGCAGGGGTGGAGCTTCAGAAGGTTGGCCCCCAGCGCCGCCAGCGCCGTACACCGCCCGCCCCGGCGCAGATAGTCCAGCGTATCCACCACAAAGCTCACGTCCAGCTTCTCCCGCTTTTCGTCCAGCCGCCGCTTGATCTCGGCGGGATCTACGCCGGCCTCCGCCATGTCGCAGGCGTCCAGCACCAGGTGGCCGATGCCGGTGGAGAGATTTTTGCTGTCCACCACATAGACGTTCCCCAGCTCCTGGGCGGCGATGCAGGCGTTCTGATAGCAGGAGGACATCTGCGCGCTGATGGTGAAGTGGACAATGGCGTCGCACTCCTTCAAAAGCGCGCCAAACACGTCCAGATAGTCCTGGACATTCACGGCGGAGGTGGCGCCCAGCTGTCCGCAGGCGGCGATCTTCTCATAGAGCTGGTCGGGCGTGATCTCCGTTCCGTCCTTGTATGTGCCCCCCGCCACGCTGACGGAGAGGGGCGTCACGGTGATGCCCCGCGCCGCGATCAGCTCCGGGGACAGGTCGCATGTGCTGTCGGCGGTTATCTTTATTTTCACAGGCAGTACCCCCTATAACGCGTATACTGGAATTATATTCTTTTGCGCTCCGCCTGTCAAGCGTCAAAGACGGCCGGAGCGTTCGCCGGTATGCCGTCCAAATCCCTTATTCCCGTCCGGCCAGAATGGACTCCATGTTGTCCAGGATAAATTTCTGCGCCTCCCGGTCATACAGCACCACATCATAGGGCCCGTTCTGCCCCTGGCGGTGCTCCAGGCGGATCCCCAGGCTCTCGCCGAAGGGCGTGGGCCGTTTGCTCTGCTTGCCGCCGGCATCCGTGACGGTCCGCAGCGCGCCGGCGTCCACAAGGAAGGTGGTGATGTCCCGGTAGCACAGCTTTTTCATATTGTCACCGGCGGCCAGCGCGTCGATCCGCTGGGTGATCTTGGTGACGGGCAGCGGCTCCGGCGGGAATTCATAGCGGTCCAGCTGCTCCCGCGTGATATGGAACGGCGCCTTTTTTCCCTTTTTGGGGGCCGCGCCCCCGGCGTCCGCCACCCGACCCAGCACCTCCTCCACGTAGAGGAGGCACCGGCAGATATGTATGTTATTCAATACGCTGTCGTCGCTCACGTCCGCGCCGGTAATGGGATCCCGGCCCCTGGCCAGCATCCCGATATACTCCCTGGCGGCCGTCAATTTATCAAGCTCATTCATCTGTCGCGCCTCCTGTGGATTGAATGTATCGCTGCTCCTTCGCCTCCCGGCCCGGGCCGGGAAAGGAAATCCCGCGCATTTCGGGCTCGAAAGCGCGGGATACTCTGTGATTCGGGCTGTATGAGCGCCGGAAAGCGGGCTCTCCGCTTATTCGTCGTCCAGCTCGTGGCTTAAGAGGTGCTCTGTGTAGCACATGAGGAAGGGAGCCACGCCCTTGGCGTCGTTCTCCACGATGGGTTCGGAGATATAATATGCGAAGGAGCCGTCGCGGCGGCGGTTGTTCTCCGGCCCCAGGCCGGCCACCAGGCAGATACCGCCCAGGTTCAGCTTGCCGTCCCGCTCGGTGAGATACCGGTCGCAGATGGAGCGGAAAATGGCCTCGCCCCGGGGGCAGTAGTTGTAGTCCAGGATCCCCAGGCGCGCGCCCTTCAGGAAGAAATAGGCCACCATGGCGCTGCCGGAGGTCTCCGGGTAGTTGCCCTCCCGGCCCACCTGGTTGGGCACCTGATAGAGCATCCCGGATTCGTGGTCGATGTAGGGCAGGAGATTCTTGGCCAGCTCGCGGGCGATGGAGATCATCTCGTCCTTGAAATCGTCATGGCCGGGGGCAATGTAGCTGATCACGTCCACCAGCGCGGCGGCGAACCAGCCCAGGGAGCGCAGCCAGGGGTTCTGGGACTTGCCGTCCGGGCCGGCCCAGAACGCCTTGCCGGAGGCGTCGTAGCCGTGGCGGTAGAGGCCCGTCTCGGGATCCAGCATCTTCTCGTGGACGGTGTGGAACTGGCGGCGGATATCCTCATAGCCGGCGCAGTTTTCAAACTCCGTGGTGTAGCGGGTGTAGAACACCTGGGCCATATAGAGGCCGTCCAGCCACACCTGGTTGGGATAGATGGCCTTGTGCCAGAAGCTGCCCTCGACGGTCCTGGGCTGGCGGAGGATCTGGCCGTGCAGGTGCTCCATGGCCTTGCGGTACTTCTCCTTGTGGGTGGCGGCGTACAGGTCGAACAGCACCCGGCCCTCGCAGATGTTGTCCAGGTTGTAGTCCTCCTCGGAGTAGCCCAGGATGGAGCCGTCCTCATGGACATAGAAATCAATGAAATTGTCCACGAAGTCAAAATACCTCTTCTCGCCGGTGATGGCGTAGAGGTTCAGAAGGGAGATCATCATACAACCGTCGATGTAGTTCCAGCCGTTGATCTTGCCCTCCTTGATCTTCTCGATGTTCCACAGCGGCGTGCTGGGGGTGGAGTCCGCCATAACGCGCTCCACATAGCGTTCAATGGTGTTCATCAGGTGACCTCCAAAAATCAATTTTTTACCCGGAAACGGCCCCGCGCGGTGAAAGACGCGGGGCCATAAAGCCGCTTACAGCTTATTTCAGATCCTGGGTGGGGATGCCGTCCATGTCGTCAAAGTCCTGGTTCTCGCCGCACATACCCCAGATGAAGGTGTAGTTGGCGGTTCCCACGCCGGAGTGGATGGACCAGCTGGGGGAGATGACGGCCTCCTCGTTGTGCATCACCAGATGACGGGTCTCCTGGGGCTGGCCCATCATGTGGAACACGCACTGGTCAGGGGCGACCTCGAAGTACATATAGACCTCCATCCGGCGCTCATGGGTGTGACTGGGCATGGTGTTCCAGACGTTGCCGGGCAGCAGGGCGGTCATGCCCATGGAAAGCTGGCAGCTCTCGCACACGGCGGGGTGGATGTACTGGCGCAGGATGCGCTCGTTCACCGTCTCCTGGCTGCCCAGATGGTTGTAGCGGGCCTTCTCCATGGGGATCAGCACCGTGGGGCAGGTGCGGTGAGCGGGGCTGGAATTGACGTAGAACTTGGCGGGGTTGGCCTTATCGGCGGACTTGAACACCAGCTCCTTGGTGCCCATGCCCACATAGATGCCGTCCTTGGTGCCTACCTTGTATTCCACGCCGTCCAGGACCATGACGCCGGGGCCGCCAATGTTGATGGCGCCCAGCTCCCGGCGCTCCAGGAAATAGGGGGCGGCCAGCTCCTTGAAGGAGCCGAGAACCAGATCCTCCTCCACCGGCATGATGCCGCCGGCGATGATGCGGTCCTGATGGGAGTAGGTCAGGTTGATGGAATCGGGCTCAAAGATGTGGGAGATGTGATAGTGCCGGCGGAGGTCGGCGGTGTCGTAATGCTTGGAATCGTCGGGGTGGTTGGCGTAACGGACGTCAAAGTTGATTTTCATGGTGGTGTTCCTCCTCGTATAATAAAGTTAAACAGTTTCCCAAATGTCTCTTACAGTCTTTACGGCGAAGGGGATATCCTCCCCCGTGGTGCCCTCCAGCACCAGGATGGCGTCGGGGTTGGAGACCTTGATCCGGCTGAGAATGGCCCGCTTGTCCAAATCCCCCTTGCCGAAGCCCACCTGCCGGGGGGCTTCGCCGCCGTCGCCCAGAAGGCAGTCCTTGATGTGGAAGAATTTGATCCTCTGGCCGAAGAGCTCCAGCCCCCGGTCAAGGATGGCCAGGTAATCGCGCTGATTGTCCGCGTCCATGTAATTGTAGAGGTCGAAGGTGACGTAGACGTTGGGCCGCCCCATGCGGCGGATCACCTCGCAGAGCATGTCCGGGCTCCAGCAGACGTGGCCCGCCGCGCCCTCCATGGCGATGTTCACCCCGTTTTCCGCGGCGATATCCGCCAAGCGTCCGAAGGTGTCCTCCACCAGCGCGTAGGCCTCCTCGGTGCGGTTTTTGGGATTGTACGTCCACTTGTCGTCGTTGTAGGAGCCCGTCTCGCTGCCCACATACGCGCAGCCGAAGCTCCGGGCCGCCCGCAGATAATCCGCGAAGATGTCGAAGCACCGTTGGGCCTTGGCCCTGTCCGAGTGGACGGGGTTGAAGTAAGCGCCCAGAAGGGCCGGCGCCGCGCCGCCCTGGCGCAGAGCCCGGCCGATCTCCCCGGCCCGCTCAGGCGTTATGGCGCCGGGGACGTAGGGGATGTCGTCGTAGGACTTGTAGCACACCAGCTGCAGGCCGTCCAGGCCCAGCTCCTTCACTCTGGCGATAATGGCCTCCGTGCCCTTAACGCCCAGGTCGTGGCCGCGAATACAAAGCATCATGGTTCCAGAACCTCCCCGTTTTATGCAGTCTGCAAAAAACTCAAATTCGGCTTTTTTCGAAAGTCTGTCATGTTAACCATTATACACCGCCCGGTAAGCCGTGGCAATAGTTATTTTCGACAGAAGATATTCATTTTTCGGAGGTCAGCCCTTCTCCGCGTCCCCGTCCTGGCGGCACCGCTTGGCGAACGCGGAGGGGGAACAGCCGAAGTGCTTGTTGAAGACACGGGAGAAGTACAGGGGGTCGGAGTAGCCGCACATCTCCGCCACCTCGGCCACCGAGTAATCCCGGCTCCAGGCGGAGGAGAGCATCCCCTCGGCCTTTTTCATCCGCAGGCCGGTCATATACTCCAGGGGGGTGACGCCCACCTCTTTTTTGAAGAGCTTCCGAAGATAGTCGTAGTGGAAGGGCAGCTCCCGGATAGCGGCGTCCAGGGCGAAATCCGGCTGGGTGTAGCTGTGCATGATGGCGTACCGGATCTGCTCCACGGGCTCGGAGAAGCCGGAATTGGACAGGCTCACCATGATGTAGCTGGCGATCAGATCCCCCAGGGCCTCCAGCACCAGCTCCCGCTTGGTGATGTCGGACTGGTAGTAATATTTCGCCTCGCTGAAGGCGAACAGGAACCGCCCCTCCGGGTCGCCGGAGACCTTGAAGGCGCTCTTGCTGTGGAAAGCCGGAGTGTCCATACGCATGTGAATATTTGTGAAGCCGTCGGCGCTGGAATTGGCGTGGAGGAGCCGGGGCGGGATCGCCACCGTGTCCCCGGTCTTGTAGGCGATGACGGAGCCGTTTTCAAAGGCGAAGGAGCCCTCGCCGCCGGTGCAGTAGACCAGCTCCCACTCCTCATGGCTGTGCCACAGCACGTCGTAGGTCTTGGGGTGCTCGCCCATATACAGGATGGAATTCATTGCTTTTCCCCTTCGTCGTGTATTCTGAGTCCCTTCTCCGCGAAGAACCGGAGCATCGCCCCGTACCACTCCGGCACGTCGGCGCTGATCTCCGGCAGGGCATAGCTGGGGAAGACCAGCTCATCCGCCACAGAGAGCCCGTGCTGGCCGTGGGCGTAGATGTGCAGGGCGAAGGGGACGCCCGCCTCCTCCAGCGCCGCCGCCACTAAGAGGGAGCCGCGGCAGGGGACGGAGCCGTCGTCCCGGGTGTGCCAGAGGAACACGGGGCACATGTCGGGCCGTACCAGCTTTTCGATGCTGAGCCGGTCCGCCAGCTCCTTGTCCCCGCCGGAGACGTTTTCCATGCTCCCGGCGTGGGTACGGCCGCGGCTGAGAGCCACGGGATAGCAAAGGCCCAGGGCGTCGGGCCGAATCAGCGCGGGTTTGGCGATGTCCGCCACCTCCGGCGCGTCGAACAGGGTGCCCAGCGTGCCGCACAGGTGCCCCCCGGCGGAGAAGCCTATGGCTGCCACCATATGGGGATCTATACCGTTTTTTTCGGCGTTGTCCCGGATGAACCGCATGGCCGCGGCGGCCTCCCGCAGAGCCGTGGGGAAGATGTGGGGGGCGCAGCTGTACACCAGCACATACGCCGCCCAGCCCCGGGCGGTGAACTGGAGCGCCACGGGCTCGGCCTCCCGGGCGGAGCAGTATTCGTAGCCGCCGCCGGGCAGGATCAGCACGGCGGGACGCAGACGTTTTTTGACGCCCCACAGCTCCGCCTCCTGGGGCAGATAGCAGGTCAGCTCCGCCGCCGCGCCCTGGGGCCGCTCCAGCCCCGTCTCCTGATAGAGTTCAAAGCAGTCGATCCGCATAGCCTTTTCTCCTCCGTACCGCGCCGGCGTTCCCGGCCCAATTCATCCATATGACTTTTCCAAAAAGTCCATTCCAACGCTAATAATACCTTAAAAATTCCCAGCCGTCAAGAGCTTTTCCGCTTTTTCCCTCCCTTGGCGCCCCAAAGCAAAAAATATCCGCCCCGTTGAGAGACGGATATTTTTTAATCTGTGACTGTCGAGAAAGAGAACGCTCAGATGGCCAGGAAGAACTTCACCAGGAACAGGGCGGAGATGACGTAGGTGAGGACGGACACATCCTTGGCCTTGCCGGTAAAGACCTTGATGACGGTGTAGGTGATGAGCCCTAAGCCGATGCCGTGGCCGATGGAGCCGGAGATGGGCATGGCCAGAAGCATGATGAACACGGGGGCGGCGATGGCCATATCGTTAAAGTCGATGTTCTTGATGCCGCTGAGCATCAGGATGCCCACATAGATGAGGGCGGCGGAGGTGGCGGCGGCGGGGATGATGGCCGCGATGGGGCTGATGAAGATGCAGGCCAGGAACAGGATGCCGGTGGTGAGGGCGGTGAGGCCGGTGCGGCCGCCGGCTTCCACGCCGGAGGCGGACTCCACGAAGGTGGTGACGGTGGAGGTGCCGGTGCAGGCGCCCACCACGGTGCCCACGGCGTCGGAGAGCAGTGTCTCGCGCATCTGGGGCATATTGCCGTTCTTGTCGGTCATGCCGGCCCGGTTGGCGGTGGCCAGAACGGTGCCGATGGTGTCGAACATGTCGATGATGCAGAAGGTGATCACCAGCAGGATCACGGTGCCCCAGCCGATGGAGAAGAGGGTGGCAAAGTCAAACTTGAAGAGCGTGGTCTTGGCCATATCGCCGAAGGGAGGCAGCCAGCTGGCGGTCTTCAGGGAGGCGAAGGGATTCTGATGGAGGAAGATGGCCTGTCCGGCCCAGTTGAGGACGGAAGCGCCCAGCATACCCACCAGAACGGCGCCCTTCATCTTGTAGTGGGCCAGGATGATGATGAGGAACAGACCGACGAACATGGTGACGACGGTGAGGACCATGGCGGGCCAATACTCGCCCAGCTTCTCCTTGGCGGAGCTGGCAGCCAGCGCGCCGAAGAAGTCATGCATCACATAGTTCTCGTTGGAGGCGCCCACGCCGGCGTTGGAGCCGAAGCCGATGTTCATCAGCATCAGGCCGATGCCGGGGCCGATGCCCAGGCGCACGCCAAGGGGAATGGCCTCCACGATCTTCTGACGGATATTGAAGATGGAGAGGAGCACGAACACGATGCCTTCAATGAGGATGATGCACAGGCCCGCCTGAAGTCCGGCCAGCATGGAGCAGCCGGCGGCGCCGGCGATCTGGGCAATGACAACGGCAAAATAGCTGTTGAGGCCCATGCCGGGGGCAAGCGCGAAGGGCTTGTTGGCCAGGAAAGCCATGCAGAACATAGCCACGGCGGAGGCCAGGCAGGTGGCCATAAAGACGCCGTTCCACGCCGCGAAGCCGTCATCCCCGAAGGTGCCGAAAGCGCCCTGACCGAAGCCGACGATCAGGTTGGGGTTCAGAGCGATGATGTACGCCATCGTCATGAAGGTGGTAAGACCGGCTACGATCTCGGTGCGGACGGTGGTGCCGTTTTGCTTGAGCTTGAAGATTTTCTCCATATGTACCCTCCTAAAGTATTTCTCTACAGCCGGTGAAAAACAAAATCGGCGTGCGAACCTTATCCTCACGCCTCACCGTTTTTCATCAACTTAAGATAGGATTAAGATACCACATTTTTCATCAAATTTCCACGGGATTCTTGAAAATTGTTAAATTTTTTTGAATTTTTGGAGGCTTAACCAAAACGCCCGCCTCTCCGGGGCCCGCCTTGTGCATTTTTATTCACAATTTCTTTGACTACCTCAAAAAACGGTGGTATAATGATTCGCGGGAAGGTTTCCCTAAGAAAATAAATGGAGTGACGGAACATGACATACGAGCTCAAGGTCGCGGGGCTGAAGCGGGATCTGACCATCTGCCCCCTGAACGAAAATCTGTCCATAGCCGGCTTTGTCATCTTCGGCGATGTGGAGCTGACCTGCGCCTGCGCCAAAGCGCTGCTGGAGAAGGCCCCGGCCTACGACTACATGGTGGCGCCGGAGGCCAAGGCCATCCCCCTGATCCACGAGATGGCCAAGCAGGCCGGGAGAAACGACTACTTCCTGGTGCGCAAGAAGGCCAAGGCCTACATGCACAACGTCTTTAAGGTGGAGGATCACTCCATTACCACCGAGGGCACCCAGTACCTCTATATGGACGGCGACGACGCCGCCAAGATGCGGGGCAAGCGGGTCATCATCATCGACGACGTCATCTCCACCGGCGGTTCCATCGCGGCGGTGGAGGAGCTGGTACGCGCCGCCGGCGGCATCGTTGCCGCCAAGATGGCCGTCCTGGCCGAGGGCGACGCCGCCAAGCGGGATGATATCATCTATCTGGAGCATCTGCCCCTCTTCGACGGCAAGGGCAGCCCCATCGCGTGATTTCCCCGTACCCTTTTCCCGTCAGCTGTTCCCCGGCCTCCGGCCGGCAAAAAAAGAGACCCTGGAGCCAAATGACTCCAGGGTTTTTGGTGGTGGACGATACAGGACTTGAACCTGTGACCCTCCGCACGTCAAGCGGATGCTCATACCAGCTGAGCTAATCGTCCGTCAGCGTTACCTATTCTACCGCAGAAGCCGGGGCTTGTCAACACTTTTTTAGCCATACGGGAAAAATATTTTAAAAATGCGAAAATAATGCTTGCAATTTCGGGGCGGTGATGCTATTATAGTAGGGCGCTTGAGAGAGCGCGGTATGCGCCTGTAGCTCAGCTGGATAGAGTGCGCGGCTACGAACCGCGAGACCGGGGGTTCGAGTCCCTTCAGGCGTACCAATAAAAAAACCGCCGCTAAGGCGGTTTTTTTATTGGACGCTCCAAATTTCCTTTCCCCGTCAGCTGCTCAAATACGGCGCGGGAGGCTCTTTGCCGAGGATTGGACCCGTGGCCGGAGTGGATATTTATCCATATGATCAACTGATTTTTATAGTGTTTTGGTCGATCATCTGATAGTCGATCTCAATATAATGTCTGGCTGAAATGTAATCAGGCCCTTCTTCCCCGTGATCGACGAAGGCCACGAGCTTTATGACAAAGCTCCCCCGGTCCCCTTGAAGGAATTCCGGGGGTACGGTGACCGTTTCGTGGTGATTGTATTCGATGCCCCGAAGCCGTCCCATTGTAAAGCCGTACTCCTCGGAAAAAGCGTCCTCCGCGGGGATCTCCCTGATGAGGAGATGATCTTCCACCGCCGTATGATCAGGGATCTCGGAAAAACCAACCAGGTCAAGCCGGTGCTCCCAGTCGCAGATATACAGTCCGAAAAAAGCAAACTCGTCCCCTTCCCTGTCATAAAAGGTCCGGGGATCTGAACCGTTTTTCTCCACGTAATCACTGTCGTAGGTGCCGAAATAGAGCTCCAACGTGAGGTCGTCTTTGGAAAAGGTGTCGGTGTCGGATCTGACTCCCATGGGGAGCATATATCCCATATGGCTGTTGTATCCAAAGCCTGTCTCAAACCCTGAACGTCTTTCACACCCCGCCAAAAGCAGGATCGCGGCCAGCATGATCATCAGCACGCCGCCGCGGCTCAAAGTTATTTTAACTGTTTTGCGCCTCATACCCGCGACCTCCCTGTAAATGAATGACCCGCCAATTGCCTTGTATACCATCCAACTGCCGGGAAATCTACCGCTTATCAGGTGGAAGTGAGGGGGCCTTTTCCGACAGTCTAAAGCAGCCCTTTCGGGCTGCTTTTTCGTGTATGGCGGTCAATCGATGTTCCCGTTTCCGGAAAGGTTCAGCAGCTGCTCGTAGTCCCTGACGCACACCACCACCCGGGGGCGATGCGCCTCCACATATGAGAGCAGAGGCATCTCAGTATAGCCGCGCAGATCGATGGAATACATCGTGTCGAAGCTGTAATACATCAGCGTCTCCAAAAGGTTCGTGAAGCTGTCCCCGTAGATGAGCAGGGACGGGAGCTGAGGCCGGTCAGTGCTTATGACCGTCTCGGGGATATCCCCGCCCATGTAAAAGCCGTATTGCAGGGTCTCGCTGTCGCTTGCCGGAAAGCTGAACACCGACGGGGCGGCCTCCTGCCCGTTGTCCCGGCGGGTGAAGGGGACGCTCTCCAGCGGCTCCAGATAGGACAGGCGCTCGCCCGTGTCCCACAGGCCCAGAAGCTTCCGGCCCCGGGAGCCCAAAAAGCTGTTGGGCAGTGTGACGGTCCTGGCGTTTTCGCCGGTCAGGGCCTCAAGCCCCTGCCCCGTCCGGCTCTCCAGCGCGCGAAGGATCTCCCTGTACGCCGAAAGGCACCCCGCCAGCGTCCAGTGGTGATCCGTGGCAGACATATAGTCCGTCGGAGCGCCGTCCCGGCTCCACACCTCGCCCACGTCCAGCCAGGGGACGTTCTGACTGTCCAGCGCGGAGAAGAAAAGCTCCTTTGACAGCGCCGTATACGGCTCCCGATTGTTCAGCCAGCCGGGGTACCGCTGGGCAAAATACGCGTAGTGACTGGGGACGGCCACATACAAAAACGTCCCGCCCCAGCTCTCCGTCAGCCGCGCAAGCCTGCCCAGCCTTTCCGCCTCCTGGGCGGCGCAGTCGGCCATCGCCTGCTCGTCCAGCTTTTCATATCCGTTATAGGCCAACAGCATGTCCTTCTCCACCACCACCTCGTTGACCACCGGGCGGCGCACCAGCTCCAGATCGATCCAGGTGGAGAGGCCCAGCGCGTACTTACGCCCCGCGGCGTTGTCGCACAGGTGCTTCTCCAGCTCCTGAAAATACGTCCCGTCCACAACGGTCTCCCGGGTGAGGGCGGGGCGCGGCGTCAGGGAGCGGTTCTCAAAATACGACCAGAACGCCTTGGGCCGCAGGGCCGTCCAGAGGGCCGCCAGGAGGAAAAAGGCGCACACCAGGCACAAAAAAACCGTGTCCCAGGTGATTTTCGCGTGTCGTTTCTGTTTCATAAGCTTCTTTCTCCTCAAAATTGGGCGTAGAGGAACGGATTAAAGGAGCCGTCCATCAGCGCCATATAGCAAAGGGCCAGCACCGCCAACGCCGCCAGGGAGGCGGTCAGGGAGCGCGTACCCGGTTTGAGCCTCCGGGACAGCAGGTCCTTCAGAGGGACGCAGGCCAGAAGCCCCGCCGCCCATTCCGGCCAGTATTCCAACAGCAGGTAGGTGGTGCGCCCGTCCTCCGGCCCGCACCCAATGCCGAACAGATTGCCGATCACGGACACGGCCTCCTGGGCCGTACCCGCCCGGAAGAACATCCACCCCACGATCACCGCCAGCATCGTCACCGCCCACCGGCAGAAGCTTGGGAGCTTTTCAAGCCAGCGTCCCCACAGGAAGCGCTCTCCCAGCAAAAGCAGGCCGTACCAGCAGCCCCACAGGACAAAGGTCCCCTTGGCCCCGTGCCACAGGCCCGTCAGGAGCCACACGGCCAGGATGTTGAAGATGTACCGCCCGGTCCCGGCGCGGTTCCCGCCCAGGGGGATGTAGATGTAATCCCGGAACCACCGGGACAGGGACATATGCCACCGCCGCCAGAACTCCTTGACCGACCGGGACAGATAGGGCCGGTCAAAGTTCTCCGGGAGGTGGAAGCCGAACACGTTCCCCAGCCCCAGGGCCATATCGGAGTAGCCGGAGAAGTCAAAGAAGATCTCCAGGGTATAGGCCAGCGCCCCCACCCAGGCAAGGCCGGCGGACAGGGGCGTCGGGCCCGTGAACGCCTTTCCGGCGATCTGGCCGAAGGTGTTGGCCAGCAAAACCTTTTTCCCCAGCCCGAAGCAAAAGCGCCTCATACCGGCGGCGAACAGCGCCACCGATTCCCGCCGGCTGTCGATCTCCGCCTCCATCTCCCGGTATCTGACGATGGGCCCGGCCACAAGATGGGGGAAGAAAAAGAGATAGAGCGCCAGCTTCACGGGATTTTTCTGCGCATCTGCGTTCCCCCGGCGGATATCCACCAGGTAGCTGATCCCCTGAAAGGTATAAAAGGAGATCCCCGCCGGCAGAAGCCCCGCCGGCACGGGAAGGCTCACGCCCAGGGCCCGGGCGGCCCCGGTGAAGACCCCGGCGTATTTGTATACGCTAAGCAGGAGCAGGTTCGCAACAATGGCGGCGGTACAGCCCCACCTTCCACCCCTGCCGGGTCGGCCCGCCAGGAGACCGCCCAGGTAGTTGATGAGGAAAGCGGCGCAGAGCACGGGGATCAGCCGCAGGCCCCCCGCGGCGTAAAAGAGCACACTGAAGACCGCCAGGAGCGCGTTGCGCGTCTGACGGAACCGGGCGGGGATCAGAAAATACGCCGCCCCCACCAGCGGCAGAAAGCCGAACAAAAAGAGAAATGTTGAAAGCTCCATAGGCATCCTTACCAGACAGTAAAATTTTTATTTATGACGGGGCGGATTTCCGTCCCCTTATACCATAAAGACTTCCTTCCGCGAAAAACGCAACAAAAAGCGGACAAGGCGCGTTTTTTCCGTTTTCCTGTTGCGGAACGCCGTCTTTAACGTCTATTATGATGTAGAGAAGCGGAGGAGAGACATGATCATGGCATTCCCGTTACAACCGTTTTTCCGGCCGTCAGGGGATAGGGAGTTTATCCTCTCCCTCTATAACGAATACGCCCGGTTGATGTACTTCACCGCCCGCCGGTACACGGCCAAAGCGGATCTGCAAAACGATATCGTCCAGGAAAGCCTGCTCCGTTTGATCAGGAACACGTCCACCCTGCGGGGCCTTGATCCCCCGGCGCTCTCCACATACATCGTGACCACCGTGAAAAACGTATCCATCGACACCTTGCGGAAGGAGAAGCGGATCCGGGAGCACACGGTAGAGCTCGACGACGAGAGCGTGCGGGAGCTGGCCTCCCCGGAGCCCGCCCCGGACGAGCTGATGGCGGCGCTGGAGGACAGAGGGCGGCTGACGGCGGCGCTGGCGAGCCTCCCGGAGGACGAGCGCCTTCTTCTGGAGCAGAAATACTTTCTGGGCAGCTCCGACCGGGAGCTGGCGCGGTTCTTCCGGTGCAAGCCCGGGAGCATACGGATGAAGCTCACCAGGGCCCGCCGGCATATGCTGCGCATTTTGAGGGAGGACAGGGGGGACGAAAGCGATGACGAAGCGTGAGCGGCTGATGGACCAGTACGAGGACGCCGCGTTTGCCCTTGTGATGGACGAGCTGGCGTCCTGGGAGGGGGAGGAATATCTGAAACTCAACAGGCGGTTGAAGGACGACCCGGCCGCCGCCGTCCCCGAAAGCGCCAGACGCCGGGCCCAAAGGACCGTCGGCAGGGCCTTCCGAAAGGCGAGGACCGCTTCCGCCGCCAAACGCTTTTGCGGGGCGGTAAACCGGGCGGCGGTGGTCTTTCTCGTCCTTGCGGTGGTCTTTGCCGCCGCGCTTACCGCGTCCGCCGGTTTTCGGGCCTCCGCGTACCGGTTTGTCATGAGAGCCTTTGACGACCATTATGAGTACAGCTTTGAAAGCGGCGGGGAGGACGGGGAGGCGAAGCCTTATACCGCCTTTCACCTCGGCTGGCTGCCGGAGGGGTACCTGTTTTGCCAGGGCGTGCGAGGGCCGGTATCCTACAGCGAGGTCTACCAGAATGTGGATGGAGAAGCCCTGAGCGTAACCCTTGTTTCGTTAGGCTCCTTCGGCGTCGCCGCCATCGACGCGGAGGGCGCCGTCCTGAGGCGGGAGACCGTGAAGGGGTATGAGGTGACGGTATTATTTTATAAGGATTATATCCAGGCCGTCATCCCGCTCCCGGAAAGCCGCCAGATGCTCCATCTTCTCGCCTCCTCGCCGGAGCTCCCGTATGAGGCGCTGATCAAAATCATTGAAAACATGACGCTGACCTGAGCCGCGAGAGGTTTGTGTTGCTATTTCCTCCCTTTTGTGCTATCCTTTGAGGAAACGGGGGGTGAGGCTGTGAAAAATTCCATGGACGAGGTGCTGGAGACGGCGGTGGACGCGGGACATATCCTGCTGGAGTCCGGCGCCGAGATCTTCCGGGTGGAGGAGACCATGCGGCGGATCTGCAGGTATTTCGGCGTGGACGAGAGCCACGAGGAATTTTTCGTGCTGGCAAACGGTCTTTTCGCCACGGGCACCACGGAGAAGGGCCACTTTGCCAAGGTGAAGCAGAGCCGCGTCACCGGGGCGCGGCTGTCCAAGGTGGTGGCCATCAATCAGATGTCCCGCCAGATCGAGCAGGGGAAATACACCCTGCCCGAGGTGAAGCGGGAGCTGGAGCGGATCCGGAACATCCCCGAACCGCCCAAATGGCTCCAGATCCTCTCCGCCGGCCTGGGCTCTGCGGCCTTCTGCTGTATGTTCGGCGGCGGACCGGTGGACTGCGCGGCGTCCTTTCTGGCGGGGTTGATCCTGTACACGTTCGTGCTGTACGTCTCCGCGCCCCACATGTCCAAGATCTCCGGGAACCTCCTCGGCGGGGCGCTGGCCACGGTGGTGTGCCTGCTGTGCTATAAAGTGGGCTTTGGCCGGGATCTGGGCCACATGATCATCGGCGGCATCATCCCGCTGGTGCCGGGGCTGGCCTTCACCAACGGCATCCGGGACATCGCCGACGGGGACTATATCTCCGGGGCGGTGCGGCTTTTGGACGCCCTGCTGGTCTTTCTGTGTATCGCCGTGGGGGTGGGCATGGTGTTCACCGTCTACCGCCATATCCTGGGAGGTGTTCCGCTGTGACGCTGTTCATCCATTTTCTGGCCGCCGCCGTGGGCACCGTGGCCTTCGCCCTGATCTTCGACGTGCCCCGCCGCTTCTATCCCCTGTGCGCCCTCATCGGCGGGCTGGGCTTCTTTCTGGCGGAGCTGCTGATGCGTCTGGGCCTGTCCCAGACGGAGGCCACCTTCCTGGCCACCATGGTGGTGACGCTCACCTCCCGTGTCTCCGCCGTGTGGCAGAAATGCCCCGTCACCGTGTTCCTCATCTCCGGCATCATCCCGCTGGTGCCTGGCGCGGGCGTCTACTGGACGGCCTATTATCTGATCATGAACAACACTGCCGAGGCCCTGACGCGGGGCTTCACCGCCGTGCGGGTGGCCGTGGCCATCGTCCTGGGGATCGTTCTGATACTGGAGATCCCCAACCGGGTCTTTGCCGGGAGGAAAAGGGCAAAATAAAAAAGCGGCGAGCGGACGCAGGAGCGGACTGACGTCCGCTCCTGCGTGTTACAGCCAAGATCCTTATTTGTCAATTAATTTGTCGCACACGGTGTAGATATTCCCCGCGCCCACGGTGAGGACCACGTCCCCCGGATGGGCCTCCCGGCGCAGACAGTCGGTAAGCTCGTCGAAGGTGGGGCAGAAGACGGCCCCGGGGATGGCGGCGGCCAGGTCGGCGGAGGAGATGCCGATGGTGTTCTTCTCGCGGGCCGCGAAGATCTCGGCCAGATACACCTTGTCGGCCCGGGAGAGCTCGGCGGCGAAGTCGTCAAACAGGGCCTTGGTGCGGGAGTAGGTGTGGGGCTGGAAGGCCAGGATCACCCGCCCGTCGGTAATGGCGTGGACGGCGTCCAGCAGGGCGTGGAGCTCGCCGGGGTGGTGGGCGTAGTCGTCGTAGAGCCGGGCGCCGTTCACCGTGCCCTTGAATTCGAAGCGCCGGGCGGCGCCCCGGAAGGCGGCCAGACCCCGGGATACGGCCTCGCCGGGGATGCCCAGCTCGATGGCCGCCGCGGCGGCGGCCAGGGCGTTTTTCACGTTGTGGACGCCGGGGATGGCCAGGTCGATGTGGCAGTAGGTCTTCATCTTATACACCACGTCGAAATGGCTGACGCCGTTCTCCCACCGGAGATTTTTCGCCCGGATATCCGCCAGGGGGGAGAAGCCGAAGGTCACCACCCGGCGGCGGATGCCGTCGATGGCGTCCATGGTGTTCTTGTCGTCGATGTTGGCGATCACCGCGCCGGAGCCGCTGGGCACCAGCTGGGCAAACTGGCGGAAGGACTTCTTTACGTCCTCCAGGTCCTTGAAATAGTCCAGATGGTCGGCCTCAATGTCCAAAATCACCGCCAGGGTGGGGAAAAAGCTGAGGAAGGAGTCGTAATACTCGCAGGACTCCAGAACGATGGTGTCCCCCTTTCCCACCCGGTAGCCGGAGTGCAGGAGGGCCAGGGTGCCGCCGATCATCACCGTGGGATCCATCCTGGCTGCCATGAGGATATGGGTACACATGGACGTGGTGGTGGTTTTCCCGTGGGTGCCGGAGATGCACAGGGCGTTTTTGTAGTGGCGCATGAGGCACCCCCAGGCCTCGGCCCGCTCAAAGACGGGGATCCCGTTGTCCCTGGCGTACTCGATCTCGGGGTTGTCGTCGTGGGCGGCGGCTGTGCGGATGACGAAGGCCGCGCCGGTGACGTTCTCGCTCCTGTGGCCGATGAACACGGTGATGCCCTGCTCCCGGAGCTGCCGCACCGTCTCGCTCTCGTTGATATCCGATCCCGTCACCGGTACGCCCCTGTCAAAGAGCACCTTGGCCAGAGGCGACATGGAGACGCCGCCGATGCCGATCAAATGGCACCGGCGCTTCTCAAGAATAAGCTTTTCAAGCTCGGAAATTCTGTCCATACTTGCACCTGATAAAAAAGATTGAAATTGACATACAAGGTAATTATAATACAGTTGAGGGAAGAATACAACAGGAATTTCGGATTTCCCATCCATATTTCCCAAAAGGGGGCGGAAACGTGCCGGAATATGTACTGGAGATCCTCCGACGGCTGACGGGCGCGGGCTTTTCCGCCTACGCCGTGGGCGGCTGTGTCCGGGATACGCTGATGGGCCGCCCGCCCCACGACTGGGACGTGGCCACGTTGGCCTCCTGCGCCCAGGTGGCGGCGCTTTTTGAAAAAACCGTTCCCACGGGCCTTCCGTACGGCACCGTCACCGTCCTCCTGCCGGGGGGACAGGCGGAGGTCACCACCTTCCGGCGGGACGGGGCGTACCGGAACGGCCGCAGGCCCGAGAGCGTGGAATTTGTCTCCGACCTCCGGGAGGATCTGAGCCGCCGGGACTTTACGGTGAACGCCATGGCTATGGACGCGCGGGGGCGGCTCGTGGATCTCTTCGGGGGCCGGGAGGATCTTGCCCGCGGCGTCCTCCGCTGTGTGGGGGAGCCGGAGCGGCGGTTTTCCGAGGACGCCCTGCGGATGCTCAGGGCCGTGCGCTTTTCCGCCCAATTGGGCTTCGCCGTCGACCCCGCGACCCTGGCCGCCCTGCGCCGTTTGGCGCCTCTGGCGGAGAAGCTGTCGGCGGAGCGGGTGCTGGCGGAGCTTCAGAAGACGCTCCTGTCCCCCAGGCCCGAAGCGGCGGCGCTGATGATAGAGTATGGCCTTTTGGGGCGGTTTATGACTGAAAACAGCAAAATCGACGCCGGCGTTCTGCCCGGTACCCCGGCGGAGCTGCGGACGGCGGTCTTTGCCCTGCTGGCGCGCGCCGCCGGCGGCACGGAGGACGCGGCGGAGCTTCTGCGCGCCCTGCGCGCGCCCGCCCGGGAGGCGAAGCTGGCGGGGGAGGCGTGGACGGTTTATCAGGGACTCGCCGAAGAGCCGGGGGACGGGGAGATCCTTCACGCCCTGGTAGGCCACGATGTCCGGCCCGTGCTGGCGGCCTGTGCCGCCCACGGCGTCTATCAAAAAGCGGCGGCGCTGGCGGAGGCCCACCGGTACGTCCGCCCCCGGGAGCTGGCCGTCAAGGGGTCCGATCTGGCCGCCCTGGGCCTGGAGCGGGAGGCCATCGCCCGCGCCCTGCTGGCCCTGGCCCTGGCCGTCACCGACGGGGAGCTCCCCAATACGAAACCGGCCCTGACGGAATACGCGGAGCGAGAGCTGTTACTTCCAAAATGCCCCCATTCGACCTTACTCACGGACCATTCGTAAATCACGGTGAAAGCAGGCAATCAGAATGACAACCATGAGAACGATTTTCGGGAAAGAAAGGCTGACAGCTGTTGGATCGAGGATTTTACCTCGTTTTGTAAAGCGCAGTGGGCGGACTTTGATTATAAGCTTTCAGACGGCGAGACGTTACGGGAGGTGCAGACAAGAAATATCGCGGCATTAAACCGGCTGTTGAGGGCGTACAGCGGTAAAACGATCGTTGTCGGAAGCCACGGGACCGCTTTGAGTACGATCATCCATTTTTATGATAAACGATTTGGATATGAGGATTTTGAGAGGATCAAAGGGTTGATGCCGTGGATCGTGAGATTTACCTTTGAGGACGATATTTGTACGGAGATCCAATCGTATAACTTATTTGAACTTTAAGGATAATTCCTGCTTGTCAGCGAAAAGCCGCTTTCTCATAGTGTCCTGATCAATAAGCCGCCCGCCGGATCGGCGCAAAAAACGGAAGTGATGAACACTTCCGTTTTTTGCGTTATTGCCTTATTCTCAGATCAGATTCTCTCTGGAGCGGGTCTTGATCTCCTCCATGAGCTTCGCGGTAAAATCGTCAAAGCTCATAGCGCCCTTGTCGCCGGTGAGGGTGCGGACGGCCACCAGACCGCTCTCCGCCTCCTTGTCGCCGGCCACCAGCAGGTAGGGGATCTTCTGGCTGCGGGCCTCCACGATCTTCTTGCCCAGCTTCTCGTTCCGAAGGTCGGCCTCGGCCCGGATTCCCATGGCGTCAAGCTTTGCCACCAGCTCCTTGGCGTAGCTGTCGGTGCGGTCGGTGATGGTGAGGACCCGCACCTGCACCGGGGCCAGCCAGGTGGGGAACGCGCCGGCGAAATGCTCGGTGATGACGCCGATGAACCGCTCGATGGAGCCCAGAACCACCCGGTGGATCATAACAGGGCGGTGCTTTTGTCCGTCCTCGCCGGTATACTCCAGCTCGAAGCGCTCGGGCAGCTGGCTGTCCAGCTGGATGGTGCCGCACTGCCAGGTGCGGCCCAGGGAGTCCGCCAGATGGAAGTCCAGCTTGGGCCCGTAAAAGGCGCCGTCGCCCTCGTTGACGGTGTAGCTCTTGCCCATAGCGGTGATGGCGGCCTTCAGGATGTCCTGGTTGCGCTCCCACTCGTCCACAGTGCCGATGTGATCCTCCGGCATGGTGGAGAGCTCGATCTCATAGGTGAGGCCGAAGACGGAGTAGACCTCGTCAAAGAGCCGCACCGTCTCCTGGATCACGTCCTGCATCTGCTCCCTGGTCATAAAAACATGGGCGTCGTCCTGGGTGAAGCAGCGTACACGGAAAAGTCCGTGGAGAGCGCCGGACAGCTCGTGGCGGTGGACTAAGCCCAACTCGCCCACCCGCAGGGGCAGGTCCCGGTAGGAGTGGGGCTCGGACTTGTAGACCAGCATCCCGCCGGGGCAGTTCATGGGCTTGATGGCGTAGTCCTCGTCGTCGATGACGGTGGTGTACATGTTCTGCTTGTAGTGATCCCAGTGGCCGGACCGCTCCCAGAGCTTGCGGTTGAGGATGATAGGAGTGGAGATCTCCACATAGCCGTACTTCTTGTGGACCTCCCGCCAATACTCCAAAAGGGTGTTGCGCAGCACCATGCCCTTGGGCAGGAAGAAGGGGAAGCCGGGGCCCTCGTCCCGGAGCATAAAGAGGCCCAACTCACGGCCAAGCTTGCGGTGGTCGCGCTTTTTGGCCTCCTCGATGCGGGTCAGGTACGCGTCCAGCTCCTCCTTTTTGGGGTAGGCCACGCCGTAGATGCGCTGGAGCGTCTCGCGGTTGGAGTCGCCCCGCCAGTAGGCGGCGTTGCAGGCGGTGAGCTTCAGGGCGTTCCCCTTGACCCGGCCGGTGGAGTCCAGGTGCGGGCCGGCGCACAGGTCGGTAAACTCGCCCTGCTTATAAAAGCTGATGACCGCGTCGGCGGGCAGATCGTTGATCAGCTCCACCTTAAAGGGCTCGTCCGCCATCAGCTTCAGGGCCTCCTCCCGGGGCAGCTCAAAGCGCTCGATCTTCAGCTTCTCCTTGCAGATCTTGCGCATCTCCGCCTCGATTTTCTCCAGGTGCTCCGGGGTGAAGGCGAAGGGGGCGTAGAGGTCGTAGTACCAGCCCTCGTCAATGGCGGGGCCGATGGCCAGCTTCACCTCCGGCCACAGGCGCTTCACGGCCTGGGCCATGATGTGGGAGCAGGAGTGCCAGTAGGTGTGCCGGTATTCGGGATTTTCAAAGGTGTACAGATTTTCTTCGGACATGTTTTTTCGCTCCTTTCAATAATTGGGGCAAATAAAAATTCACCCCTGAAGGCTCAGGGGTGAAGTAAAGATACTCCACGGTTCCACCCTGCTTACGGATAGTGTGCCCAAAATCCGTCGCTTTGCGCGGGCTGTAACGGGCCTGCCCGTCCCGGTCCTCCCGGGCGGCTCGGGAGCGGTCTCCCCGATCCGGCCACAGGGCGCTTCCACCGCGCGCGCCCCTCTCTGGGTGGCTTTTGAACGGTTCGTTCTCCGTCAACGCTGTTTGAGGTGATTTTATCACCCTTTTTCCCCCGTGTCAAGCGGCGCTTTCAGAAAACGCACAAATTCCCGCAGCCCCGGGCGCGGCCGCGAAATTTTACTGTTGATATTTTCATCCCCATGGTGTATAATAACAAATACGCGAAACCGTTACGGCGCGGAGACGAGCCGCGATAGTCGGGGAGATAGCGGTGCCCTGTGACCCGCGATCCGCTATAGCGGGGATGAATTCCTGCCCCCGGCCGTGTGGTGTATCGTCTGCCCTCAGGAAAGGGTGTTGATGAGTCGGTCTCACGCAACGCCGGATCGTGAACCATGTCAGGCGGGGAACCGAGCAGCATTAAGCGGGAACCGGCGTGTGCCGCGAGTCCGCCGGCTCTGAGCCGTTTCCTGACGTACCGGGTATACCACACCGTCAAAGGCAGGTTCGCGGCTCCTCTCTGGGTCGTAACGGAAACGCGGTGAAACCTTGATCTGAAAAACCCGGAAAACCGGGTTTTTGAGACTGTCGGAAAAAGCCCTGACGGGCTTTCCCGACAAAAGGAACGTGCGAGCGATTTTCTCTGAATTGTGCGAAATTCAGAGAAAATCACCCTGCTGTCGCCCTGCGCGCGCCGCAAAGCGGCACACTTGGGCGGCAAAAGGGATTTTTTCCGACGTACATGCCGCCGGAAAAAATATCGAATTTGAGTTTTTGACAAGCTGAAAAACCCGGAAAACCGGGTTTTTTGATTATAGAGGGGTGAGATCATGTATCAGGCGCTTTACAGAAAATACCGCCCCCGGCGTTTTGAGGACGTGGTGGGCCAGGATCACATCACCCGGACCCTCCGCCGCCAGGTGGAGACGGGCCGGACGGGCCACGCCTATATCTTCGTAGGCACCCGCGGCACCGGCAAGACCACCTGCGCCAAGATCCTGTCCAAGGCTCTGAACTGCCTCCACCCCGTCAACGGCGACCCCTGCAACGAGTGCGAGGCCTGCCGGGGCATCGACTCCGGCGCCATCCTGGATGTCATCGAGATCGACGCGGCCTCCAACGGCGGCGTGGAGGATATCCGCGCTCTGCGGGAGGCGGCCAACTACACCCCCGCCGACGTGCGCAAGCGCGTCTATATCCTGGACGAGGCCCACATGCTCAGCACCGCCGCCTTTCCGGCCCTGCTGAAGATCCTGGAGGAGCCGCCGGAGCATCTGGTCTTCATCCTGGCCACCACGGATCTTGCCAAGATCCCCATCACCATCCTGTCCCGGTGTCAGCACTTCTCCTTCCGCCGGATCATGCCGGAGGACATCGCCGGCCGGCTCAAATATGTGGCCGGCCAGGAGGATTTTCAGCTGACGGACGGCGCGGCGGCCCTTCTGGCGCGCCTGGGGGACGGCTCCATGCGCGACGCCCTGTCCCTGCTGGACCAGTGCCTGCCCGCCAAGCTGGTGGACGAGGACGCCGTCATCCGGGCCGTGGGCATCATGGGCGCGGAGGACACGGTGAAGCTCTGGGACGCCGTGGCCGCCCGGGATACCGCCTTGGCCCTGAGCCTCTTTGACAGGAGCTACCGGGGCGGCGCCGAGCCTGTGACCATTCTGCGGGATCTTCTCAGCCTGACCAGAGATATGCTCATGGTGCGCGTGGCCCCCCGGGGCAGCGCGTCCCTGCTCACCGGCGCGTTCGACGCCGGGAGGCTCGCGGAGCTCGGCAAGGCCGTGGACACGGGCCGCCTGGTGGCCGTGTCGGAGCTGCTGCAGGAGGACGTGAACTCCATGAAGGACGCCCGCGATAAGCGCGTCAAGGCCGAGCTGTGCCTGGTGAAGATCATCGGCGCCCTCACGGGCGCTTACGCGCCGCCGGAGAGCTTCGCCCCCGCCCTCGCGGAGCCCCAAAAGACGCAGAAGTCCGCGCCCGCGCGGAAAAAGCCGGACCCGGAACCCCCGGCCCCCGCGCCGGAAAAGGCCGCACCCGACAGGGACGCACCCGACAGGGAGGCCCCCGAAACAATTGTACCCGAACCTGAAAGGGACGCGCCGGAACCGGAGCCGGATCTACCCCCCTGGGAGGACGAGGACATCCCGCCGGCATATGGCGAGGAGCCGCCCGCTCCGCCCTGGGAGGACTTGCCGGCGGAGCCGGAGCCTGTGCCGGAGCCCGCGCCGGAGCCGGAAGCCGCGCCGGAACAGGAGCCCGTCGCCGAAAAGGCGGGGAGCGCTGAGGGCGACTGGTGGGGCCGGGTGCTGAATAAATGCGCCGCCCTGCTGGATCCCACCCAGCTGGCGCCCCTCTCCGCCAGGGACAGCGCCGTTCCCCAGCTGGTGGACGCGCGCCTGACGGTCTACGCCCGGAACATGTTCATCCAGATGATGATCGACACCGACTCCGTCCGGGACGCCGTGGCCAAAGCCGCCGCGGAGGTGCTGGGCAGGCCCGTGGGCGTCAGCGTGGTGATGGGCGCGCCCCCCGAGGCCGCCGCGCCCAAAAAGCCCGGCCTGGACGACCTGGCCCGGTTCGACGGCATTGTGAAGTTCACTTAATTGATTTTTTCATAACAAACTGAGGAGGTACACAAAAAATGGCAAAAGGCGGATTTCCCGGCGGCAGGATGCCGGGAGGCATGAACATGAACATGATCAAGCAGGCCCAGCGGATGCAGCAGGAGCTGATGCGCCAGCAGCAGGAAGTGGAGGAACGCCAGTTCGAGGCCTCCGCCGGCGGCGGTATGGTCACCGCCACGGTGAACGGCAAAAAGGCGCTGTTGAAGCTGGTCATCGACCCCGACGCGGTCATCGACGCGGCGGAGCCGGAGGATGTGGAGATGATCTCCGACGCGGTGATCGCCGCCGTCAACGAGGCCATGTCCAAGGCCGAGGCCGAGATGTCCGCCGTCATGAGCAAGCTCACCGGCGGTCTGAACCTGGGACTTTAAATTGAAAAATGTAGGGGCCGGCCAGTGTCCGGCCCCTACGGGGATAGGAGCAACGCTGAAAGTCACCACACGATTATCGCCGCACCAGCGCGGGTGAAATAGAAACGAAAGCTTTGGAAATAGAGCTGTGAGCGGCTAAGCGAGTTAGAAGCAGAGACAATGCGTTTACGTACCGCGCGGATATGAATGGTTCCATTGGCATCGTCCACCTCCGCGGCAGCCGTCCCGCCGCAATAAAGCCTGGGCCCGGTTCACCACCGGGCCCAAAAATTTGTTTTTCTCCTCTTTGTTGCTTTCTCCTCTTTTGTCAACACAAAAGAGGAGAAAGCAAATCTCCTCCGCCCTATAAGGGCGGAAACCTTATAACCCCCGCCGGGGCAAGGCCCCCTCGCCGGCGTAAGGGCGGACACCTTATAACCCCCGGCGGATGCCGGGCAAGCGCGCCGCGGCGGCTTACCCCCGCAGCTCCCGCTCCCGGATCACGCCGTCCTGATAGGCCCGCACCAGCTCGGCGAGATCGCCGATGAGACTGCGCATCCGCTTCCCCTCGTCGGTGTCGGCCACCAGCAGGCGGGCGGGGGGCGTGTAGATGTACTCGCTGGAGGAGGAGATGTCCTCGTCCTCCAGCACCGCCTTGGCGGCGCTTTCAAAGGGCTGATGGGTGCGGAGAGTCATGCCCCGGGAGTTGTAGACCAGCGTATACCCGGCGATGCCGGTCTTCTCGTGGTAGGCCCGGCAGAAGCCGCCGTCGATGACCACGAGCCGGCCCCCGCCCTTGACGGGGCTCTCCCCCTCCACGGCCCGCACCGGGACGTGGCCGTTGATGATGTGGTCGCCCTCCTCCTTCAGGCCGAACTCGGAGAGGATCTTCTCCGCCGTGGCGGCCTCGTTGATGAGCTTATAGTAGGGATCCTTGATCTCCCGGTGCGTCTCCGGGTCGGCGATGAACAGCCGCTCGAAGGTGGTCATGGCGCTGCGCCCGTAGATGGGGCTCTTGGCGCCGCACCACAGATACCAGAGGAAGTCCTGCCCCGCCTGCCGCTGGGGGGAGCCCTCCGGGGCGAAATAGCCCTGGCGGGCCCGCCTGTCGCAGTAGTCAAAGAGCGCCCTGCCGGCGTATGCCCGGCCCTCGAAGGTCTCCTTGGCGAAGTCCCCCTCCGGCGTCATGGGGACGGCCCCGTGGTAGAGGAGATTCCCGTTGGTTACCTTGTAGACGGAGCCGGAGGAGTAGAGGAACTGCACGTGCTTCTGCAAAAGCTTGCTGTGCCGGAAGCCCCGCACCAGATCCCGCAGGACGTCCAGCTCCCGGGCGGTGAACCGCTCCGGCGCGTCGGGATCCACCGTGGGGAAGTCGCACTCCAGCAGGGGGTATTCCCGGCCGCCGCAGATCACGGTGCCCTTTTCAAAGTCGATGTGCCGCAGATAGTCCCGGCCCGCCATTTTGAAGTCCGGGTTTCTGTCGATGACCTGGGCCTCGGCCTTCAGCATCATCACCGTCACGGCCTTGTGCATCTGGGCCGCCCGCAGAAGGGCCTCCCGGGAGGCGCGCTTGCGGCTGTCGGTTTTGGGCATCCAGCGGGTCAGGTCGGCGTGCTCGTAATACTCCTGGGCCAGATGGTCCAGCTCCCGCAGGCTGATGCCGTAGCCGTGCTCCAGGGTGTCGGTGTTGTTGTAGGCCAGGGTGGTCTTCAGCACCGTCAGCACGCAGACGGGACTGCCCGCCGCCGCGCCCATCCACACCACGTCGTGGTTCCCCCACTGGATATCCACCCCGTGGTGGCCGATGAGCCGCTCCAGGATCTGGTCGGGCCGGGGCCCCCGGTCAAAGAGGTCCCCCACGATGTGGAGCCTGTCCACCGCCAGCCGCTTTATAAGCTCGCAGAAGCGGGTGATGTAAGCGTCGGCCCGGTGGTAGGCGATGATGGAATCCACGATGGTCTCATAGTAGAGCTTCTTGTCGTGGTCCTCAAAATGGGCGTGGAGCAGCTCGTCCAGCACATGCCCGCAGGCCTCCGGCAGGCAGGAGCGCACATGGGCGCGGGTGTGCTTGGAGGATACGAACCGGCAGAGCCGGATAAGCCGCATCAGCGTGTCGTTGTACCACTGCTCCAGATCCGCCTGGGCGGCCTTCAGCTGGGGGAGCTTCTTCTCGGGGTAATAGATCAGCGTGGCCAGATCCGCCCGCTCCTCCGGGGACAGCTCCGCCCCAAACACCGTGTCGATCTTCTCCCGGATGTACCCGGAGGCGTTGTTGAGGATGTGGATAAACGCCTCGTTCTCCCCGTGAAGATCGGACATGAAGTGCTCCGTCCCCTTGGGCAGGCGCAGCACCGCCTCCATCCGGATGATCTCGCTGGACGCCGCCGCCACCGTGGGGTATTTGGCGGATAAGAGCGTCAGATATCTCAGCCTCTGGCTGTCGCCGGTCATGCTTTCCCTCCTTTTTTGCCGTCCCGGCGCGTCAGGGCGCCGAACACGGGATCCCGGCCCTCATGGGCCGCCATAGCCGCCTCAAGGCGCTCCTTCAGCTGCTCTGACAGGGGCTTTTCCGAGTGGAAGGGCCGGAAAAACCGGGCCTTCTCGTGGGCCCTGTCCTGGACCGAGCGGATATGGGCCTTGAGGTTTTCGTATTTGATGACCACGTCGTTCTCCCGGGCGAAGGCCCGCAGCCGCGCCATCAGCCCCAGGGAGTGGCACAGGTCGATGATGAATACGCCGTAGAACATGCCGATGACGAAGGAGAAGGCCAGGTTGCCCGCCAGCCACCTCAGCGCCCCCAGGACGCGCGGGTGGATCAGGAAGTAGTAGACCGCCCCCAGAACGGCCCAGAAGAAGGAGAACAGCGGGCAGATGATGCCCTGGAGGTTGCCCCACTGGTCGGAGTAGTCCCACAGGCGCACATGGGCGATCCTGATGCTGAGGATCCCGGCGATGTACTCGATGAGCGTCATGCACACCGCCATGAAGAGAAAGAGCGCCGCCTTCTCCCAGAAGGGATCGCGGATCCAGGTGGTGTTCTCCAGAGAGGCGATGAGGAACAGGATACACAGTCCCATCCCGTAGAGCGGCACATAGGGCCCCGTGCAGAAGCCGGGGTTGATCCACTTGCGCTCCGGGTTGGCCCCGGAGAAAAACCGCCGGTAAAAAAGCTCCAGCACCCAGCCGAAAACCGAGCCGATGAAAAAGAGAAACGCCAATGTCAGAAAAAGTCCCATGATAGTATCCTCCGCTGATCCGCAATACGGGATCTGCCTCTCAGTATAGCACAGTTGAATAAATTTTGGAATAGCCGGCGCGCTTTATTGTTGCAATTTGCGGGAAAAAGAAATATAATGAAAGACATCAGAATACGTGAAAGGGGCGGGGGAGATGAATTTCAAAAGCTTCGACGGCAGGGAGCTGTTCGTATACGAGTGGCTGGATGTGAAGGAGCCGGTGGGCTTTGTCCAGATCGTCCACGGGATGGCGGAGCACGCCGCCCGCTACGCGCCCTTCGCCGCGTTTCTCAACGCCCACGGCTATCTTGTGGCGGCGGACGACCACCGGGGCCACGGGAGGACCGGCGGCGACACCCCCAGCTTTTGCCAGGGGGATATGTTCGACGACGTGGTGCGGGACGAGGCGGCCCTGACCGACTACTATAAGGCCAGATATCCGGGCCTTCCCTATATCCTCTTCGGGTTCTCCTTCGGTTCCTTCGTGACCCAGAGCTATATCGCCCGGTACGGAGAGAAGCTGGACGGGGCAATCGTCGGCGGCAGCGCCTATAAGAAGGACTTCGACGTCTATCTGGGTACCGTCACGGCGGCGCTGATCCCCGCCAAAAAGCCGGCCACCATCATCGAAAAGCTCTCCTTCGGCGCCTACGCCAAGCAGTTTGAGGACGGGAAGTGGATCTCCAACGACCCGGAGAACAACGCCGCCTACGACGGCGATCCCCTGTGCGGCTTCACCTGCTCCGCCCGGTTCTACCGGGACTTCTTCCGGGGGCTCCGGCGTCTCTATACCCCGGCCTACATCGCGGGCCTGCCCCGTGAGCTCCCCCTCCTGCTGGCCTCCGGCGCAGACGACCCGGTGGGGAGCATGGGCGCGGGGGTCAGGAAGCTGGAGGCTTTTTACACGGAAAAGGCGGGCATGAAGGACGTGACCGTGGCGCTTTTTGACCGTTCCCGCCACGAATTTTTGAACGAAAAGCAGGACCGGGAGCTGAAATGGGGGACGGTGCTCGCTTTCCTGGACCGGGTCTCCGGCGTCAAAACGGCGGAAACAGCGCAGAAACAGACAAATAACGCGTAGAAAAAACCGGCGGGAACCGGTATCATTGGGAGTATACAAGGGGGAGTGAAGTCAATGGATCTTTCCGCGCTGATAGAGAATATCAAATCGGGGGCTCTGGACGGGCGGCTTTGCGGGGTGCTGGACTGTGACGCCGCCTCCGCCCGGGAGCGGGCGCTGGGGGTGGCCGAGGCGCTGGCCGCCGCCTATGCCCCCAGGGGGCGGGCCGGCCTCTTCTCCGGCCCCGGCCGGACGGAGATCGGCGGCAACCACACGGACCACCAGCACGGGCACGTGCTGTGCGGCAGCGTGGATCTGGACGTGCTGGCCGCCGCGGCCCTGAACGGTACCGATACGGTACATATGCAAAGCGCCGGGTACGCGCCCATCACCGTGGAGCTTTCGGATCTGGAGCCGCGAAAAGCCGAATACGGCACCACCGCCGGCCTCATCCGGGGCGTGGCGGCGGGGATCCGGAACCTGGGCTGTAAGCTCTCCGGCTTCGACGCCTGCGCCGTCTCCACGGTGCTGTCCGGCTCGGGCCTTTCCTCCTCCGCCGCCTTTGAGGTGCTGGTGGGGAATATCCTGAACGCCCTGTGCTGCGAGGGGCGCCTGGACGCCGTGACCCTCGCCAAGATCGGCCAGTACGCCGAGAACGTCTACTTTGGCAAGCCCTGCGGCCTGATGGATCAGATGGGCTCCAGCGTGGGCGGCGCGGTGGCCATCGACTTTAAAGACCCGGTGAACCCCGCCATCACCCCGGTACGCTACGATTTCGCCGCCTCCGGCCACGTGCTGTGCATCGTGGACACCCGCTCCGACCACGCCGACCTCACCGGCGACTACGCCGCTATCACCCACGAGATGGGGGCCGTGGCCGCGTATTTCGGCAAGCGCTGGCTCCGGGAGGTGCCGGAGGCGGACTTCCGCGCCGCCCTCCCCGCGTTGCGGGAGACATGCGGTGACCGGGCGGTACTGCGGGCCATGCACTTCTACGCCGACGACCGGCGGGCGGTCCTGGAGGCGGAGGCCCTGCAAAAGGGCGATTTCAACGAATTTCTGCGGCTTGTCAACGACTCCGGCCTGTCCTCCGAGACGCTTCTGCAAAATATCTGGTCCCCGGCAAGGCCCGAAAAGCAGGCCGTGTCCGTGGCCCTGGCCCTGGGCCGGGAGCTGCTGGCGGGGAAGGGGGCCATCCGCGTCCACGGCGGCGGCTTCGCCGGCACCGTCCAGGCCTTTGTGCCGGAGGAGACGGCGGCGGCTTTCAAGGCCGGTATGGAGGCCGTCTTCCGGGAGGGCGCCTGCCACATGCTCCACATCCGCCCCACCGGCGGCGCGGCCATCGTGTGAGCGATCCGAAACGGCCGCGAATACCGACTGCTCCGGGCCGGACACCCGGCCCGTTTCCTGAAAAAACTGTTGGGAGGTACATTTTATGGCAATTTTAGTTCTTGGCGGAGCCGGGTATATCGGCTCTCACACCGTCTGGGAGCTCTGTGAGGCGGGCCGCGACGTGGTGGTGGCGGACAACCTGCAAACCGGCTTCCGGGAGGCCGTCCACCCCAAGGCCCGGTTCTACAAGCTGGATATCCGGGACCGGGAGGCCCTGGACGTGCTCTTCCAGGCGGAGAAAATCGACGGCGTGATCCACTTCGCCGCCTGCTCCCAGGTGGCCGAGTCCATGCGCGACCCCCTGAAATACTACGACAACAACCTCCACGGCACCATGGTGCTCTTATCCGCCATGGTAGCCCACGGGGTCGACAAGATCGTCTTTTCCTCCACCGCCGCCACCTACGGCGAGCCGGAGCGGGTGCCCATCCTGGAGACGGACCGGACCCAGCCCACCAACACCTACGGCGAGACGAAGCTCAGCATGGAGAAGATGATGGGCTGGTGCTCCAAGGCCCACGGCCTCCGGTACGTGGCCCTCCGGTACTTCAACGCCTGCGGTGCCCACCCGAGCGGCGTGATCGGCGAGGCCCACGACCCGGAGACACACCTCATTCCCATTATTTTGCAGGTCCCCAACGGCCAGCGGGAAAAGCTGACCATCTACGGCGAGGACTACCCCACCCCCGACGGCACCTGCATCCGGGACTATATCCACGTTACCGACCTGGCCCAGGCCCACATCCTGGCCCTGGACTACCTGATGGCCGGCGGGGAGAACAACGTCTTTAACCTGGGCAATGGCGTGGGCTTCTCCAACAAAGAGGTGGTGGACGTGGCCCGCGCTGTCACGGGACACCCCATCCCCGCCGAGATCGGCCCCCGCCGTCCCGGCGACCCGGCGCGCCTCGTGGCCTCCAGCGAGAAGGCCAAGACCGTCCTGGGCTGGGATCCTAAGTATGCAGACCTCAATACCATCATCTCCACCGCCTGGCAGTGGCACAAGAACCACCCGAACGGCTACGTCGTCGCGGACTCCACATCCCTCGCTTCCGACTGACGTCGAAAGCTCACTCGTTCCGTCGCTCCTCCTTTCCCCACGAAACGCGCGGCGTTCCGCGGGGACCCCAAATGAAACCTATGAGGTGATGTTTCTATGATCGATGAAGCCGTATCCAAGCTGATCGTCTACGCCCTGCGCACGGGGCTGATTGAGGAATCGGAGAAGATCTGGGCCGCCAACGCCGTTCTGGAAATGCTGAAGCTGGACTCCTACGCCGACCCCGGCACGGAGTGGGGGGATATCGACCTGGCCGCCACCCTTGACGAGCTGACCCACGACGCGTATGCGCGCGGCGTGATCCCCGGGGACTCCACGGACTACCGGGATCTCCTGGACACCGCCCTGATGGGTAGGCTGACGCCCAGGCCCGCCCAGGTCATCGAAAAATTCCGGGCCCTCTACGCCGAAAGCCCCCAAAAGGCCACGGACTGGTATTATCAATTCTCCCAGGACACCAACTACATCCGCCGGGACCGGATCGCCCGGGACATGAAGTGGACGGCGGACACGGAATATGGGCGGCTGGACATCACGGTGAACCTCTCCAAGCCCGAGAAGGACCCCAAGGCCATCGCGGCGGCGCGCAATCTGCCCGCCTCCGCCTACCCCCGGTGCCAGCTGTGCGCCGAAAACGAGGGCTACGCCGGCCGGCTCAACCACCCGGCAAGGCAGAACCACCGGACGGTGCCCATCACGATAAGCGGCAGCCCCTGGTTCCTCCAATATTCCCCCTACGTCTACTACAACGAGCACTGCATCTGCTTCAACCGTGAGCATGTGCCTATGAAAATAGACCGGGCCTGCTTTGCCAAGCTCCTGGATTTTGTGGGGCAGTTCCCCCACTACTTTGTGGGCTCCAACGCCGACCTGCCTATTGTGGGCGGCTCGATTTTGGCCCACGACCACTTCCAGGGGGGACACTATGAGTTCGCCATGGAGCGGGCGCCCATCGAGACGCCCGTCGTGTTCCCCGGCTTTGAGGACGTGACCGCCGGCATCGTCCGGTGGCCTATGTCCGTCATCAGGGTGCGCTCCGCCCAGCCCGCCCGTCTTATCGACCTGGCGGACAAGATCCTCGCGGCCTGGCGCGGCTATACGGACGAGAGCGCCGTCATCTACGCGGAGACGGACGGCGAGCCCCACAACACCGTCACCCCCATCGCGAGACGCCGGGGCACGGACTTTGAACTGGACCTGGTACTGCGCAACAACCTGACCACCCCGGAGCACCCCCTGGGGCTCTACCACCCCCACGCGGAGCTGCACCACATCAAGAAGGAGAACATCGGCCTCATCGAGGTGATGGGCCTGGCCGTCCTGCCCGCCCGGCTGAAGGGCGAGCTCCACGCCGTGGCCGCCGCCCTGGCCGAAAACCGTGACCTGAGAGCAGACCCTCTTACAGAAAAGCATGCCGATTGGGCGGAGGGGTTCAGGACGAAGTATGGGGCCATCACGGCGGACAACGCCATGGAGATCGTGCAGTACGAGACGGGGCTTGTGTTCGCCAAGGTCCTGGAGCACGCGGGGGTCTACGCCAGGGACGAAAAGGGGCAAAAGGCGTTCGTTCGGTTTATTTCATCCGTATGATTCGTATTATACTATGAATGCTTCTGGATGTCAAGAGGCTTTTCAAAAAATTTTTAAACTTTTTTCTTCCCGGCCCGTGCCGGGAAGAATTTTTCGCAATCGGCGCTTTTGCCGTATAAATCACGAATGATTCGTTGTGATAAATGCAATTTTCTTACAAAAACAACCAGAAACTGGGGGATAAAATCGTCAAAAAATTATAAATTATTTCGGAAAAACCTATTGACAATATTTTAACGGCATAGTACAATGGCTGTGAAGGCCCAGGGAAAGACATACTTTGCCTGGCCGTATCCGAAAGGGGGAGATTTTTATGAAAAGAAAGCTTTACAAAATGCTGTCGGCAATGCTGACGGCGGTAATGCTGATGGGGCTGATCGTCTTACCTGTGTCAGCCGCTGAATGCAACGGCAACCACAGCTGGGGTTCGGGCCGCTGGCTTACAGGCGCCGAGGCCCAGGGAAAAGACTGCGTTTGGGGCGGAGAAGGAGTTCAGATCTTCGTCGAAAAATGCTCGAAATGCGGGCAGGAACGCCACACCGCGGCCCGTGACTGGAAGACCGTAGGCAGTCACAACTATGAAACACACACCTATTACGACGTTTGCACAGGGCACCCCACAATTGAAAAGGTTTGCACAGTGTGCAAGGCTACCGAGGTGATCCAGTACGGCGGCCACAACTGGCAGAAGGGCGCCATCGTAGGCAGCGACAACTGCAAGGGCGACGGCACACAGTACTACACCTGCACTTACTGCGGGGCGCAGAAGACTGAGAAGATCCCGGCCAAGGGCAACCACACCTGGGCTGTGACGAAGACCGTTGAGCCCACCTGCACCGAGAACGGCTACCAGGTGCTTCGTTGCACCGTCTGCGGGACGGAGAGCACCGCCCCCACCAACATGGTCGCTACCGGCCACCGTTGGGTGAACCAGGACGGCAACGCCTGCACCGGCACTCAGGTGTGCGAGAAGTGCGGCGAGACCCGCGCGAATCCGGGCCATTCCTTTAACGCCGGCTATGAGCGCAACAGCACGCAGCACTGGCACGTCTGCAGCGTCTGCGGCGAGAAGACGGGCGTCGAAGAGCACAGCTTCTTAAGCAACGGCAAGTGCGTCTGCGGCTATTTGAAGTCCACCACACCGGAGAAATGCAGCCACACCTGGAAGATCGAGGGCAAGACCAGCACCTTCACCCACAAGGAGGTCTGCACCAAGTGCGGCGCCGAGCGCAGTGTCAACTGCAGTCAGAGCACCTTTACGGTGCCCCGCCAGTACTGCACGGAGAACCTCTACTGCCAGTGCGGCAACGTGGCCCAGGAGGGTCAGAAGAACCACAATTACGGCACCTGGATGGGGAGCCAGGCGGCTCACGAGAAGAGGTGCCTGAACCCCGGCTGCAACGAAAAAAAGGTAGCTCAGCATGAGCTGAAGACCGTTTCCGCTTCCGGCGGCGCGGTTACAAACTATCAGTGCACGGTCTGCGGCGTTGTGGCCAAGAGCGTCAAGAACGACGCCGCCACGCCGGGGACCCAGCCCACCCAACAGCACACCCACAGCTACGGTACCTGGATCAGCAAGGACGCCACCACCCACGTCCGCACCTGCACCGTCCACGGCTGCACCGAGACTGTGACCGAGACCCACACCCTGGGCGCGGCCGACTGCACCGGTAAGGCCACCTGCACCAAGTGCGGCGCCACCGTTACCACGACCAAGGGCGACAACCACGTGGGCGGCACCAAGATCGTGGGCGAAAAGGCCGCCACCGCCGCCGCCGAGGGCTACACCGGCGACACCGTCTGCGTGGGCTGCGACGCGGTCCTGATCAAGGGCAGGACGCTGGAAAAGCTGAAAGCGGATCACACGCATACCTATAATATCGTCCGGCACGACACCAAGGGCCACTGGCATGAGTGCAGCTGCGGCGCGAAGGGCCCCGTGGAGGCCCATACCGGCGGCACCGCCACCTGCGCCAGCGGCGCCAAGTGCGCGATCTGCGGCGAAGTTTACGGCGAGAAGTCCAACGTCCACGTTGGCGGAACCAAGGTCACCAACGCCAGGGCGGCTCAGGTGGGCGTGGACGGCTACACCGGCGACACCTGCTGTGTGGGCTGCGGCGCGGTCCTCCTGAAGGGCGAGGCCATCCCCGCTCTGAAGGGCCAGCACACCCATGCTTATGAGACGCTCAAGCACGATTCCACCGGCCATTGGAAGGAGTGCGAGTGCGGCGCCAAGCAGCAGAAGGCCGAGCACACCTACAAGGACGGCGTCTGCACCGTCTGCGGCGAGAAGGAGCCCATTAAGGTGGAGGAGCATGTCCACACCTATTCCACCGAGTGGAAGGGCGACAGCACCAGCCATTGGCACGTCTGCGAGTCCTGCGGCCTGGAGGCCGACAAGGATGTCCACGCCTTTGTGGACGGCAAGTGCCTCGACTGCGGTATGACCGTGGAGGTCAAGGAGCAGAAGGAGGCCGAAGAGGAGAAGGCGAAGGTGGATGCCGAGGCCAACCGCGTCAACGCCGTGGAGACCTTCAGCGACGTGAAGGAGAACGACTGGTTTGTCGGGAATGTCCAGGAGGTCCTTGACCGGCAGATCATGAAGGGCACCGGCACCGGCGCCACGTTCAGCCCCAATAAGGCCACCAGCCGCCGCGAGCTGATCACCATCCTGGCCCGCGCCTCCGGCGTTGACACCACACCCGGCAATTCCGCCTGGTATTATCCCGGCCTGGCCTGGGCCACGGCGCTGGGCGTCAACGAGGGCTACCCCGACACAAACGACGACCCGTACATCACCCGCGCGGAGCTGGTGGTCATGATGTACCGCACCGCGGGCAAGCCCGCCGTGGCCGACGATGAGCTCAAGGGCTTTGCCGACGCCTCCTCCGTCACCGGCGAGGTGAAGGACGCCTTTAACTGGGCCGTCAGCGCCGGCGTGGTCAACGGCAAGGACGGCAACAGGCTGGCCCCCAACGACACCACCAACCGCGGCGAGATCGCCGCCGTCGTCACCAGATACCTTGACCACAAGGGTCTGTGAGATGAAAGCATAAGGTTTCCGCCCTTATAAGGGCGAAGGTAATTTGCTTTCTCCTCTTTTGTGTTGACAAAAGAGGAGAAAGCAACAAAGGGGAGAAAAACAATGGGGCAGGGATCGTTACCCTGCCCCATTCATATCCGCGCGGGAGCGTCAACGAATGGACTCTGCGCCTAACCCGCTTAGCCGCTCACCGCTCTATTATCAAAGCCACAGCTCCTCTTTTACCCGCGCTGGCGCGGCGTATGTCGTGTGGTGTTCGAAAACATCGTTTCTGTACGGGCCGGACACCTGGCCGGCCCGACGCACCATCAAATTCCACGAAAATCCACCCCCATCGCCGTATGGGCCGGACACCCGGCCGGCCCGTCTTCCGAATTCCCGAAAATCCACCGTATAACCTTGTAGGGGCCGCCTCTTCAGGCGGCCCGCCGAATTTCCGGCGCACCGCCGATTAAAAAGGTTGCGGCTGCGCCGCGTATTATAAAACGTGGGCCGCCAAAAGAGGCGGCCCCTACAACATATAACGAAAGACCGGTGGTCAACCGGGACGGGTCGCCGAGGGCGGCGACCCCTACAGATTCGTTGTTCGGAATGCATCATAAATTCGGTGGCGCCAGGGGCCAACCTGGGCGGCGGCCCGTACGGCGTTAATTGATAGCCAGGAGGTTAACCGGGGCGGGCCGGCCAGGTGTCCGGCCCGTACAGAAACAGAAACAATGTTTTCGAACACCACACGCACACAATCGCCCCAGCGCGGCCTGAAAGAGGACATCGCGCCTCGTGGATAGAGATGTGAGCGGCTAAGCGGGTTAGACGCAGAGACAATGCGACGATGTACCGCGCGGATATGAATGAGGCAGGGTAACGATCCCTGCCCCATTGTTTTTCTCTTCTTTGTTGCTTTCTTCTCTTTTGTCAACACAAAAGAGAAGAAAGCAAATTCCCCTCCGCCCTATAAGGGCGGACACCTTATAAACCCTCGCCGGGGTGAGGACGTACGCCTTTACAGGTTCAGGTCCGGGAAGGGGATGAAGGGGGCGGGGGGCGTGTCGGACTCCTTCAGGATCTTCTGCATCCAGACGATATCCACCCAACGGCCCATTTTGAAGGCGCACTTGGAGAACCGGGCCACCCGCTCAAAATCAAGGCTTGAGTGGAACTTGATGCTGTCCTTGTTGGGGTAGGAGATACAGGCGTCCATGCTGGCTACGTTCTGGGCGCGCAGATATATTTCCAGCTGCTGGTAGAGCATACGGCCGATCCCCAGGCGGTGCATGTCCCGGCGGATGTAGACGCTGGCCTCACAGCACCAGGCGTAGGCCACCCGTTCCCGGAAGGGGGCGGCGTAGGCGTAGCCCACGGGCACGCCGTCCCGCTCCGCCACCAGATAGGGGTAACGGGCCAGGGTCCGGCGGATGCGGCTCTCAAATTCGGCCGCGCTGGGCACGTCGTACTCAAAAGTCACGGTGGTATTTTCCACATACCAGGCGTAAATTTCAAGCAGGGCCGGCGCGTCCTCGGGCCGGGCCAGCCGCAGGGTGATGGGTGACGGCATGATCGTTGCTCCCTCAAGTTTAAAAATGTTAAACCATTATAAAACAAATCCGCCCCAGGGGGAAGAGACAAAAGCGCAAAAGCGGGGACGGATCGAGTCGAAAAATTAGTTGACTTGACAGACGGATGGCGGTAAAATAAAGACAGCGGGATGCCCGCCAACACTTTGAAAGGAGCGCGGTCATGAGGGTCGTTCGGTTTTTTGAGATCATTTTGGCGTACGTGTTCATGGTGGCCTTTGCCGTTTTCCTGGTGGCGGGGGTCTTTGACAAGTGGTTTTTCGCGGCCGCCGCCGGAGCGCTGGCGTGCTACTTTATTCTCAACGCCTGGCGGCTCCACTGCCCCTGGTGCGGCGGCCCCGTGGAGCTCTCGGCGCTGTTCAGAGGGTTGAAAAAGGGCTGTCACTGTCCGTCCTGCGGCCATGAGATCACGGTGGTGGTGAAGGTCAGCAGGCAGGACAGAAAAGATAAAGGGAACAAATGAAAGGAGCTATCACCATGAAGGATCAAAACTGCGGATACTGCGTAGGCGGCGCGCCTCTGGCGGCCTTCGGCATCAAGATCTGCGACCTGACCGTTTCCCAGCTCATTCTTTTCAAGGAGCAGTCCCATCCGGGCCGTTGCATCGTGGCCTATAAGGATCACGTCAGCGAGATCGTGAACATCACGGACGCGGAGCGCGACGCCTTCTTTGCCGATGTGAACCGGGCGGCCAAGGCCATCCACGCGGCCTTCCGCCCCGACAAGCTCAACTACGGCGCTTACGGCGACACCGGCTGTCACCTGCACATGCACCTGGTGCCCAAGTACAGGGACGGGTACGAGTGGGGCGGCGTCTTCGCCATGAACCCCGGGGAGAAGTTCCTGACCGACGCGGAATACGCGGAGATGATCGAAAAGATCAAGGCGAATCTGTAAGCGCGGGCTGCCAAAAACCAAATTCAACATATTCAATATTTTTCCCGGCGGTTGTACGCTGGGAAAGCCCCTGATTTCATGTGAAATCAGGGGCTTTTCATGTGGACAAACAGTCAGGCGGGGAAGGTCACACAGACTGTGAGCCGCCCGCCGCCGTAGGCCGCGCCGATGGTCCCGCCCATCTGCTCCGTCAGCGTCCTGGCGATGGCCAGCCCCAGACCCGTGGAGCCGCGGGCGGCCTCCACGGTAAAGAACCGGTCGAAGAGCCGCCCCACCGCCACCTCGTCCAGACCGGGGGCGGTGTTGGTGAAGCAAAGCTCGCCGGCCTCGGATAAGACGATCTCCAGATCTCCGGCGCTGTACTTCAGGGCGTTGCCCAGGATGTTCCCCAGAACCCGCGCCAGGGCCGCCCGGTCCACCCGCCGCACCACCGGCGTGTCCGGCAGTGTGATGGCGGGCTCGATGCCCCGGCCTGTCAGGGCGGCGTAAAGCCCGGCGACGGCCTCCTCCACCGAGGCGCGCAGATCCGTGGGCTCCGGCGACAGCCCCTCCGCCGACTGGAGCACCGAATAGCGAAACAGCTCCTCGGTGAGCCGCGTCATGGCCTCCGCCCGGTCGGCAATCAGCTCCAGATACCGGCGGGCCGCCGGCGACAAATCCTCTCGCTCCAGCAGGTCCAAATAGCCCCGAATGGCGGTGAGGGGCGTGCGCAGATCGTGGGAGAGCCCCGTCACCGCCTCCTTCAGCTCCCGGTCGCCGTTCTGATACCGCCGCCGCTGGGCCCGGAGCTGTCGGAGCTGGCGGTTCAGCGCGGAGGCCAGCCGCCTGGCGTGGGGGTCCCGGGTGGAGAGGGACAGGAGCGTGTTGGTGTCCTCGTCCAGCCGCTCCTCCAGGCCCTGGGCGATCTGGTCAAAGGCGCGCCGCAGTAGCAGCGTCTTCACCCAGAGGGCGACTACGGCGACAAGCAGGGCCAGACAGATGAGCCAGGGGAGCATGGAGAATCACCTCATTTACTTCAAGTCCTTCCTTCGGAACAGCGCCAGCCCCGCGGCGGTGGCCAGAACGATGAACAACGCCGAATAGGGCATCAGCGCCTCCGGCGGATCTCTTAAATTGTCCGTGCCGATGATCCGCAGCTGGGCCCCCTGGCCGCTGGGCAGCAGATCGTAGAAAAACCGGGACAGGGCTGCCTCCAGGCCGTTGTTGTGGAGGAGGATATCCGCGGGAAAAAAGTGGGAGCAGGCCGCGAAGGAGACAAGCACAGCGACCAGACAGACCGCCGCGGAGACGACGGGCCGGGCGCAGTTCAGCCCTATGGCGGTGAACAGGGCGCTCCACGATACGCACACCAGCAGTACCGCCGCCAGATAGACCGACACCCGGGAGGCGTCCGGCATGGGACCGTGGGCCAGCCGGCACAGGGCCGCCGCCACGCCGGCGTAGAGCAGGGCCAGCAGCGCCGCTGTCGCCGACACGGTGATCAGGGCGGAACCGTACACCGTCCACCGGGAGCGGCCCACGATCAGCTTGCTCCGAATCGCGCCGCCGCCGTACTCCCCGCCCAGAAACAGGGCGGCAAAGACGGCCAGGACGCAGGGCAATTCAAAGCCCATCTCGCCAAACAGGATCACCGTCCAGCGGTCCTGAGCGGTCTGCCCCACTATGGTGAACTCCGCCGATCCGCGCCAAACGGCCAGAATGGCCATAAAAGCGGCGCAGAGCCAGAACACCCGGCTCTTCCCCAGCCGGGAGAAATACGAGGTCAACAGACTTTTCATATTCCCCGCCCCCTCACTTCAAATCCTTGCGGCGGAACAGCGCCAGCCCCGCGGCGGTGACGGCGAGGAAAGTCACTGCGTCGTAGGCCATCAGAAGCTCCGGGCGCGGGGCGGAGACGGTGATGTACTGGCCGGTCTGCCCGCCGGGGAGAAAGTCATATAGAAATTGGAACACAGCTCGAACCGGGCCCTCGGGCAGATAGGCCGGGTTGGGCGTGGGGACCGCCGCCATCAGCTGGCCGTTGACGGACAGACTATAGCCCTGAAGGGTGGGCGGCGCGGTCAGCCGGCCATTCAGATACGCCCCCGCCGCCAAAAGCGCCAGGGCCAGGATGACCGCCGACGTCAGGGAGACGGCCCTGTTGGCGATGAGCATGGTCACGGCCGTGAAGATCCCCGCGTAGGCCACGGACAGGGCGCAGATGCCCAGGATCATCCGGCAGGCCCGTGCCGCGCCCATCTCAAAGCCGCCCAGCAGGGGAACCCCCAACGCCAGCCCCGGGAGGATGGCGGCGAGACACGCTGTCAGCGACGCCAGGGCGGAGAGGAGCAGATTGGACAGGTATATGTCCCGGCGGCTGTGGCCGGTGACGAGCTTGTTCCGCATGGTCCCGTCGCCGTGCTCCGGGCCGATGAGAAAGGCGCAGATCAGGGCGGACACGAGGACGATCATCCCGGAAAACTGGAAAAATCCGCCGTCCAGATTGTAGACGATCTGCCACCCTTCCCCTCCCTTCAGCCCGCGGGACAGCACCGAGAAGATCTCATAGCCCGCCGTCACGGCGCAGGAGATCCACAGCGCCTTGCACCGCCAAAGCCGCACCATCCCGGCGGAGAGAAGGCTACGCATGGCGCTCACCTCCCACCAGGTTCACGAAGAAGCTCTCCAGGCTCTCGTCCCGCTCCTCGATGGAGCGCACCTCACAGCCCCGCTCGTGGAGGGCCAGGGTCAGCTCCGTCACGTTGAGCCTGGCGTACACGTCGGCCTGGTTCTCGGAGAGGAGCTTGTACGCCGCCCCCATGCCGTCCAGCACCACCGCCAGGGCCGCCGTGTCGGACACGGTGACGCGCATACATTTCCGGGCGGCGGCCTCCAGCTCCTCCGCGCTCATCTCCCGCACCATCCGTCCTCGGTCGATGAAGCCGTAGTGGGTGGCGAGCCTGGACAGCTCGTCTAGAATATGGCTGGAGATGAGGACGGTGATCTGCCGCTCCCGGTTCAGTTTTAAAATCAGCTCCCGGATCTCAATGATGCCCTGGGGATCCAGACCGTTGATGGGCTCGTCCAGCACCAGGAAATCCGGATCCCCGCACAGGGCCACGGCGATGCCCAGCCGCTGCTTCATGCCCAGAGAGAATGCTCATGTGCGGTAAAGTAACACAATGATTTGATAGGCAACCGCCCCTATTCCGTAATTTGAAAGACCAGCT
>CANRMY010000009.1 GCA_947631845.1 uncultured Oscillospiraceae bacterium
TACCACCTTATTTGCCATTTTTAGTCATTCATACGCTCGTTTATGCTGGGCGTGAGGTGGTTTTTTGACAGACTGAGCCGTAATATTACGGCTACGATTTTTCTTCGGTTGCACATAATTATTTTATCACACTTTCTGGCAAACTGCAATAACTTTCACGAAAGAATATTGATTTTGTCCCGGACGCTCTGTTGAAAAGGCAAAACGCAAACCCGCCCCGGCAGACGCCGGAGCGGGTCTCAGTCTATAACCGCGTTTTATTATTTATCCGCCAGGTACTCCACCACGCTGTGGGCGGCGACGTTGCCCTCGCCCACGGCCTTGGCGTACTGGTAGGGGCGGCCTGTGCAATCCCCCGCCGCGAAGACGCCGGGGAGGTTCGTGGCCATGGCCCTGTCCACGGCGATGTGGCCGTTCTCCGTCTCGAGACCGGGAAAGAGCGTGGAGAGGGCCACGGACTCCCGGAGGATGAAAACCCCATCCACGGGGATCATATCACCGGAGGCGGTGCGCACGCCGGTGACGCGCTCCTCGCCCAGGATGGCGGCGGGCGTCACGCCCAACATCGTCACGTTCGTCAGATCCGCCCCGCAGTCCTTGTACCCGGCGAAGAGGACGGCGCTGCCGGAGAGGCCGGAGAGGTAGTCCGCCTCGTGCTCGAAGCGCCGGGAGCCCAGGACGATGGCGATCCTCCTGCCCCGGTACAGCTCCCCGTCGCAGGTGGCGCAGTAGCTGACGCCCCGGCCCAGAAGCTCGCTCTCCCCCGGCAAAGTCTTCGTGTTGGCGGCTCCGGTGGTGAGGATCAGGGTCTTGGCCTCGTAGAAGTCGTTATCCGCCATCACCGCAAATCCGCGCCTCATACGGCTGACGGAGTTGACCATCTGCTCCGTGATCTGGATGCCCATGGCGTCTAAATGCCGCAGATACGCCTCCCGAAGCTGCGCCCCGGTGCCGTTGGGAAGGCCCGGATAGTTGCGCACAAGCTCCGCCTTTCCCACCTTGGCGCTCAGCTCCCGGCTTCCGAACCAGATAAAGCTCTTGCCAAGAATTTTCAGATTCAGCGCCGCCGACACCCCCGCCGGGCCGGCGCCGATGATGGCGGTATCGTATACCATGTCGCTCCCCCGCTCAGCCGTAGTAATACTGACCGATCTTCTCCGTCAGCTCGTCGTAGTCTAAAAGCCCCACGACCCGCTCCTTCAGCTCGCCGTTCATGACAAACATCACCGTGGGGACGGCGTCGATGTGGTTGTCGGTGCCCAGGCGCGGGTAGGCGGAGGTGTTGACCTTCACGATGTTGACGAAGGGCAGCTCGGCGGCGATGTCCTCCAGATACCTTGCCAGCACCTTGCAGGGGCCGCAGGAGTCGGAGAAAAAGTCCACGATCACGAAACCGTCCCGGTAAAGCGCGTCGTAGTTATCGTAATTCGCGTAATTGATCATGTTGATCGCTCCTTATTTAAAATTCATGTGATATTCAGAGGGTGATGCCTTCTTTAAGCCGCTGGAGGGCCAGCAATTCCAACCCGTCCATGTAGTTCCCGCCCACCTCGTTGAGCAGGTATTCCAGCGCCGGGTGGTCCCGGCGGGCCGCCTCCGGGGTCTGGCCCCGGTCGGTAAAGCGACTGAGGTACGTCTCATAGTCCTCCACGGTGGGGGCTTTGCCGCAGCGCTCCAGATCCGCCAGCCCTAAAAGGGCGCACTGGAGGGAGAAGGTTCCGGCGTTGGCCATGCTCTCCCGGATAGCCCGGGCCGTCTCCTCGTCCAGCTCCTCCGGGATGTGGAGATTTTTCTGGGTAAGGGCGTTGGCGAAGGCCACCTCCCCGTCGTCCAGTTCAAATTCCGATGCGTTGATAATGCCGTTGGCCAGGGCCGGGTAGGCCTCGTCGGCGGCATCCTCCAGCTCCCCCTCCAGCTGCTTTCCCCGGCAATAGGTCAGGATATCCGCGCCGGTACGGATGTAGGAAAGCCCACAGCGGGCCGCCAGCGCGTCGTCCGGCTCCGGCAGGCGCTCCCGGCGGACGGCCTCCACCGTCACGGCGACGCTCTGGCCCTTGACGGTCACCTCCCCGGTCTTCCCCACGGGCCAGCCCAGGAGGGCGTTTTCCAGCTCTTTGGAGAAGAGCCCCAATCCCGCCCGGAAGCTCACGTGCTCCCGGTCAAAGCGGGGATTTTCGGACTTGCAGGAGACAGTCACCGTGTCCCGCTCCCCCACCTCCGGGGCCGCCTCCGTCACGGCGAACCGGCGGAGAAAATTATCCAGGTCGCGCCTATACCGCCCCTCATCGGCCTGAAGATGGGGCGTAAGCTCCGATAAGTCCACGCTCCAGGGGTCGCCGGAGCGCAGAAGCTTTGATTTCAGCGTCAATTTTTCAGCCATAAGTTCCTCCTTTTTTATACCGCGGCCATCTGGCGGAAGAGGGCGCTGTCGCGCCGGACGGCGCCTAAGTCGCCGCTGGCCTCCACCCGGCCGTTATTCAAAACCACAATGTTGTCCGCTTTTTCGATAAGCTTCATGTCGTGGCTGACCAGGATCACGGTCTTCCCGGCCATAGCGTCCCGCAGGCTCTCCAAAACCTTCTCCTCGTTCACCGCGTCGATGCCGCTAGTGGCCTCGTCCATGATGAGGTAGTCGGGCCGCCGCAGTAAGATCCGCGCCGCCGCCAGCCGCTGGAGCTCGCCGCCGGAAAACTTGCCGTCAAATTTAGAGAGGGGCTCGTCCAGCCCCTGGGGCCGTGCGCTGATAAAGTCGTCGGCCTGGGCCGTGCGGGCGCACTCCATGATCTCCCCGTCCGTGACCTCACGCGTAAGGCCGTAGGTCAGATTCTCCCGGACCGTCCCCTTCACCATCTGGTCCCCCTGGAAGAGATACCCGAGACGGGAGCGCCACTGGCTCAGATCCACCGCGTCCAGCCTGTCGTCCCCCAACCGGATCTGGCCGGAATCGGGGTCGTCGAACCGCTCTAAGAGCTTGATGACCGTGGATTTGCCGCTGCCGTTCTCCCCCACGATGGCTGTCACGCGCCCGGCGGGGATGGTAAAGCTCACGTCCCGCAGAACGTCCGTGCCCTCCGTATAGGCGAAGCTCACGTTTTCAAAGACGATGTCCTGGTTCTCCGCGGGGACGTTCTCCCCGCCCTCCAGCCGCTCGTCCTCCATCTCCGAGAGCCGCGCGATGGTGGAGCAGGAGCCGTGGGCCTGCTTTAAGAGCTGCCACACGGCGGTGATCATGAAGGTGTTGGACATGAAGAGCATGAAGTAGTTATAGAGATTCACCATCTGCACCTGCTTCATAGTCCCCGCCCGGACCATGGCCGTGGCCACAAGCAGCAGGATGATCTCGTTGAAATAGCTGGAGAAGGAGCCGATGGGGCCCTGGAAGATGAAGCGGTTCTCCCGGCGCACGTCGGCCCGGTACTTCTCCTGGCTGGCCCGGACGCCCTTCTCATATTCCTCGTCCTCGGTGCGGCAGGTCTTGATGTGCAGAAGGTTGGGCAGCCGTTCCCCGAAAAAGCTGGTGATGGCGGCGTAGGCCGCGTTGGTAATGCGCTCCATGGTGAACTGCATCTTGCCGCAGGCCCAGGAGGTCAAAATGGTGATGGGGATGGCCGACAGCATAATGAGGGACAGGGATTTGTAGAGCTTATACATCTTGGCGAAGTTTGTGTAGATGCCGTAGACGATGGACCAGAACTGGATGAGCACCGCCAGGGCCGCGTAGGCCCCCGCCGTGTCCTGGGTAACGCGGGAGACGAACCGCTGGGGATCCTCCTTATCATAGACGGACATGGGAAGGTGGATGAGCTTGCGCCAGACGGTGTGCTGGACGTTCCGGCGGGTTATCCGGCCGGTCAGCTCGTTGAAGCTCCCCTGAAATGCCTCCATGAAGCCGTAGAACACCGTCATAATGAGATACCCTGCCAGCCAGCCGCCCTCGGTGACGGCGCCGGTCATGATATCGGAGGTGTAGGGCACCAGCCGCGACTCCGCCTCCTTCACCCCAAAGCTGAGGATAAAGACGACGATCAGCATGACCCAGGGGATCTTCACCCTGCGGTAGAATTTGAAGAGCGCCTTCCAGGAGGACTTGGCGTCCATTTTGTTGTCTTTTTTCACTTCTTTACGCATTTTCGGCGCCCTCCTCTCCGCTCATGAGCTTTGTATAGAAGGGACTCACGTCCCGAAGCTCCTCGGGCGCGCCCTCCGCCGTGACCTGACCGGCCTCCATGACCACCACGTGGCTGGCGGCCCGTGAGGGCAAGCCGCTTTTGGCCGAGTTTTTTGAGACGGAGTACAACAGGATCATGTACATCACCTATAAGCTGGCGGGCTTTGAGGATCAGGAGGAAAACGGCAGCGCCCTTCTCCTGCGCTACGCCGGGGACGAGCCCATCCCCATGCCGGACTATCTGCGTGTCACCGAGTCCGGAGTGAAGTGACCCGGAGGACGCGGGCCGGACAAGTTTCGCAAACGCCGCTGAAAAAAGAAATAATAAGGGGCTGTGAGAAAGGAGCAGGTATATGCTCCGTTTTTCACAGCCCCCTTGATTTGGCCCTATAAAGGCCTTTTACCGGCAAGCGTCTCAAGACGCGCCGAATTTCCGTCACTTGCATCACTTGCTCCATGACCCGTAAACGGGTTTATCCGCTTGTTTGCGACGTGTCAGTATTTGTAGTATGGCTTTATAGCGACTCGCTTCGCTCGATACTTTTAGCTAAAGCTGTTTTTGCCCCCGGCTAAGCCGGGGGTCATGTGACACAACGGAAGAGAGCTACCAGCGGGTGTTGGCAGCTCTCTTTTCTTAATGCGGGACTTTTTTCACAGCCCCCTCTTTTTGGATAATGTCAATCTATATAAAACGGTCGAGTTAAGTGCATTTTAAATGTAGTATCCAAACCGAATGTCCGCAGAGCCAGGGGTGCTATAGGTGCTTGCCCGAATCCCCCAAGAAGTCCCATTCCTCGTTCCCGCTAAATAAAGCCCCTCACCAGCAAGCATATTTGTTCTGTATGCAATGCTGACGCCATTTGCATTGGAAAAACCGCAATTCCATTTGGCTCCGGGCAAGCTTTCAGCATAGACCGCATAATTAAGGCCAATGGACGTGAAATTATAAAAGTTGGGCGTATTGGCTGTGGACGGGGGTGCGCTAAGAATAAGATTTGGGAATCTCCTCAGCAGGAAAAAGTTGCCACACTGTTAGGCACAGCAATCTCATCGGCAGCATTTTGTTTGTCGTCATCATCAGCAGACGGAACTTCCCAATCCGCAGGGAAAATATCATAAAAATCAGGCAGTTCCTGCATGGTGTTGGTGTTAAAATCAATCCCCCCAGCCGTTACACCATCGTTCTCAGCCAAATATGTCCAGCTTTGGTTAAAAATAGCGGCGTTTCGCGCAGCAAGGATTTTTTCTTTCATTACAGGTGTGGCAGAATCAATGTCCATATATGCGTATTCTACCGCAGCGGACACCTCACAGCTTTCGGCTTCAATCGGCATACAATCAGCACACGGGACGTCCCAATCCGCAGGGAAAAGATCATAAAAGTCCGGAAGGTCATATGTGGTGTTAGTCTTGATATCAATAGCTTTGACCGTTACACCATCGCACTCGGCCAGATTAGTCCAACTCTGGCTGAAAATTATAGTGTTCCGTGCATCAAGGATTTTTTCCTGCATGACGGGCGTAGCGGAGTCGATGTCCATATACGCATACTCTGCCGCAGCCATGACTTCGTTACTCAGAGCAACCTCAGTGTTGCTCCACGCCTTGGAAAGCGGCACGTCGCTTTTTACCTGTATCGGAGCTTCAGCCGCAAAAGCCGGTGTGCAGCCCAGAACGACTGCAACAGCAAATACAATTGCCAACAACATTTTGAGTTTTTTCATGTCAATGTGTCCTCCTTTTTTTGGTAGATGAATTTCAAACGTACAATGTGCGGGATGAAAGCTTGATTATCCCTCCTTTCTTTGATATCTCAATTTTATATCATTCTCAAAAAATTGTCAATACTAAAAAATATAAATAAGATAAGATTCATAAGAAAAAAGTTGTTGTTCATTTAAAATTCTTATGCTATAATTATAAATATTGTTGATCATAAAGAAAGGGACGTTCGATATGGAAGAAAATTTAAAAAAGGCCCTATCTGAAATGTTGGTACTTGCTTTGCTCCACGAAAGAGACCATTATGCATTGGAACTGGCTCCCGAAATTATGGAACGAAGTAATGGAGCAATTGCAATTACATTTCCATACGCAATTCTTTATCGCATGATTGAGCAACAGTATATTTGCGAGCTTCCGAAACGCATTGCTCCTGATGGACGCAGGAGGCAGTATTTTGGTATAACGGACACGGGCCGAAATTATTTTCAAGAAATTTTTATGACATATAAAGCCTTTACCGACGGAGTAAATAACTTGGTTAGTAGTGTACTTTCGATAGGGGAAGGAGGTGCCAATCAATGAAGGAACGCTATCTTCATTCCGTTCGCCTTTTGCTCGACTGCTCTCCCGAAGAAAGAGAACGCCTTTTGTCACGGCTTAATTGTGCAATATCTTCTTACTTGGAAGATGTTTCCGATGCCACAGAAATTGATTTGGTTACAAACTTCGGCACACCAGAAGATTGTGCAGCGCGTTTATTGGAAGAATGTACACCAACATCACTTGTGGCAGTACGTCAGAAGAAAAATTGTCACCGCCGCATTATAATGACGGTGCTGACAATTCTTTTGACAATTGCTATAGGAGTGGCAGTCTTTCTTTGGGCGCATGGTGGACTAATGATTATACAAACAGGTAAAGTGCAAATCAATTCAGGAGCGTCAATTTTATCACCAGGCCAAATTACATACCATTATGTCGGTTAGAAGCAAATTATATAGGGGCTGTGAAAAATGAGCAGTTATATGCTCGGCCTTTCACAGCCCCTTATGGGGCGCGGGGCGGTTTGGTTTTCGCGGCTCCTTAACCTCCCCTTCGCAAGGGGAGGTGGCCCCGCAGGGCCGGTGGGGTCGAGAGGTAGTCGAGATCGGCATTGCCGTTCTACGGGGATTGGCATTCGTCCGGGCTTCGACCCCTCAGTCAGCTTCGCTGACAGCTCCCCTTACGAAGGGGAGCATAAAGTAATTGACCTCCACCGGCGAAGCCGGTGGAGGTCAATTACTTTATGCTCTTTTTTACTTCTTGACGGATTCCACGATGCCCTCGGCAAGGCCGGCGAGGCCCTGAATCTCGGAGGGGATGATGATCTTGGTGGCCTGGCCGTTGGCGGCGGCGGCAAAGGCCTCCAGGGCGCGGATCTTGATGACGGCGTCGGTGGGGCTGGCCTCGTTCAGGAGCTTCAGGCCCTCGGCGGTGGCCTCCTGGACCTTCAGGATGGCCTCGGCGCGGCCCTCGGCCTCCAGGATGGCGGCCTGCTTCTTGGCGTCGGCCCGGAGAATGGCGGACTCCTTCTCGCCCTCGGCGGAGAGGATGGCGGAGCGCTTCTCGCCCTCGGCCTTCAGGATCGCCTCGCGGCGCTCGCGCTCGGCCTTCATCTGCTTCTCCATGGCGGACTGGATCTCCTTGGGCGGCAGGATGTTCTTCAGCTCCACCCGGTTGACCTTAATGCCCCAGGGGTCGGTGGCCTCGTCCAGGATGACGCGCATCTTGGAGTTGATGATGTCGCGGGAGGTGAGGCACTGGTCCAGCTCCAAATCGCCGATGATATTACGCAGGGTGGTGGCGGACAGGTTCTCGATGGCGGTCATGGGGTTCTCGATGCCGTAGGTGTAGAGCTTGGGGTCGGTGATCTCGAAATAGACAACGGTGTCGATCTGCATGGTGACGTTGTCCTTGGTGATCACGGGCTGGGGCGGGAAATCCGCCACCTGCTCCTTCAGGGAGACGATCTTGGCGACCCTCTCGATGAAGGGGACCTTGAAGTGCAGGCCCACGCTCCAGGTGGTGGAGTACGCGCCCAAGCGCTCGATGACGTACGCCTTGGCCTGCTGTACCACCCGGATGCTCCGGGCGATCACGACGATGACGATCAGGACGATCAGGATCAAAACAAATTCCAATGGACCCATAGGTTTACCTCCTCATATTTTATCCGCCCCAGGCGGTTCGGGTACATCATTCCGCGTCCGCTGTCCGCGCCGCAGGCTCCACGATAAGCTTCACGCCCTGGATGGAATCTACGCGCACGTACTCCCCCGCCGGGATGTTGACGCCGGTAAGGCTCCGGGCCGTCCACGTCTTTCCCTCGGCGGTGACCGCGCCGGTGCCGGCGATATTGTCGATGTCCTCGGTGACGGGGCAGATGACGCCCAGCACCCGGTCGGCGTTGGTGGGCTTTTTGCGCACCTGCAGGGCCCTCTTCGCGAAGGGCTTCAACGCCAGCAGACTGAGGCCCGACACCGCCAGGAAAATCACGATCTGGAGGACGAACTTGGCCCCCAGCGCCGTGGCGATCAACGCCGCGCAGGCGCCAAAAGCAAACCAGATGGACACAAGCCCCACCGTCGCCGCCTCAACGCCCAGGAAAATCAGCATGACGATGATCCAGAACAACATTCCGGTCTCCCCCTTTCTATAGATATTTGTATTATAGCACATGTGGCGCGCAAAAGGAAGGTGTAGAATTTAAATTTTTTGACAATTTTCTCCGCGGGCAGAAATTTCCCCGCCGCCGCCCCTTCGACAGCCTTTTTACAATACGCGGGCTATACTGAGAACATTCCACACGGGGGGCGGGCGCGTGAAGGTCATCTATGCCGATGAGGTTTTTCTTCTCAATCTCCTGGTGGACTATCTGCTGCTCCTGGTCACGGCGCGGCTGGCGGGGTGCGCCGTCAGGCGCCGGCGGATCTGGGCGGCGGCGGCCGCCGGAGGGCTCTACGCCGTGGCCGCGGCGGTGGGAGGCCGGTTCCTCTCCTCCCTGGCCGTGAAGCTTTTGATGGGCGGACTAATGGCGGCGGCAGTCTTCGGCGTATCCGCCCGTCTGGCGCGGCTGGCCCTGCTCTTTTTCTCCCTGTCCGCCGCCTTCGCCGGGGCCGTTATGGCCGGGGCCATGATCCGGGGGGAGGGCGTAGGGAGCGCCTATGTGGGGGCCGTCAGCCCGGTCAGCCTGCTGGCGGCCTTCGCCGCCTTCTATGCGCTCTTTACCGCCGCATTCTCCTCCCTGGCCCGGCGGAAGCTCCGGGGCGGCACGGCCCCTCTCGCCCTCACCTGGGGCGGGCGGACGGTCACGGTGACGGCGCTTCTGGACACGGGCAACGCCCTGCGCACCCCCTCCGGCGGCCTGCCGGTGACGGTTTGCGCCCTGGAGGCGGTGGAGCCGCTGCTGCCCCGGGAGGCGGCGGCCATCCTGCGGCGGGAGGCGGACGTCTCCCAGGCGCTTCTGGCCCTGTCCCGGGCGGGGTTTTCCGGCTTCTTCCCCGTCCCCTACGCCGCCGTGGGAAATCCCGGCGGGATCCTGGCGGCCTTCCGGCCCGACGGGGCGCGGCTGGGCGGACGGGCGCTTGACTGCGCCGTGGCCATCGACCCCGCCGGCGCGGGCCAGGGCCAGGGCTATACCGCCATCGTGGGCGTATAACATATACTGTCCTTTAAGGAGAGGAGATCAAAATGAACGAGCTTCTTTTGAAGATAACGCTTCTTCTGGCGAAGATGCGCTCCGCGCTCTTCCCGGAGGAGATCCACTACATAGGCGGCCCGGACTACTTGCCGCCGCCCCTGCCAAAGGAGGAGGAGCAGGAGGCGCTGACGGCGCTGTTGGCCGGCTCCCCCCAGGCCCGCGACAAGCTCATCGAGCACAATCTGCGGCTGGTGGTGTACATCGCGCGGCGGTTTGAAAACACTGGCGTCAACCTGGAGGACCTGATCTCTATTGGCGCCATCGGCCTCATCAAGGCCATCAGCACCTTTGACGGCGGCAAGAACATACGTCTGGCCACCTACGCCTCCCGGTGCATCGAAAACGAGATCCTCATGTATCTGCGGAAGGTGACGCCCCTCCGGGCGGAGGTGTCTCTCTCCGAGCCGCTGAACACCGACTGGGACGGCAACGAGCTGCTGCTCTCCGATATTCTGGGCACGGACAACGACATGGTGATGCGGCCCTTAGAGGACGACGTGGACAGGCAGCTTCTCCGGGAGGCCCTGTCCCGGCTCTCCGACCGGGAGAAGACGCTGATCACCCTGCGCTACGGCCTGGCCGGGGGCCGGGAGCTCACCCAGAAGGAGGTGGCCGACAGGCTGGGCATCTCCCAGTCCTACATCAGCCGTCTGGAAAAGCGCATCATCCAACGGCTGAAAAGGGATATGTCCCGGAAGCTCAGCGACGTAGGATGATCCTCCCGAGCGGGGTTATAAGGTGTCCGCCTTATAGGCGGACGGAGATTTGCTTTCTCCTCCTGCATTTCGTACAACGCACCCCGTACGGGCCGGACACCTGGCCGGCCCGCCTCGGTTAACCTCCTGGCTATAATCAATGCCGTACGGGCCGCCGCCCTCGGCGGCCCACGAATTCCTGCCGCATTTCGTACAACGCACCCCGTACGGGCCGGACACCCGGCCGGCCCGCCTCGGTTAACCTCCTGGCTATAATCAACGCCGTACGGGCCGCCGCCCTCGGCGGCCCACAAATTCCTGCCGCATTTCGTACAACGCCCCCCGTACGGGCCGGACACCTGGCCGGCCCGCCCCGGTTAACCTCCTGGCTATAATCAACGCCGTACGGGCCGCCTTTTGGCGGCCCGTCTTTTTAATATGCCGCGGGGCCGCGTCCTCTTTCGAAAAATGCGGGTTGTTTTTTGCGGTCGGTCGTGGTAAAAATATTTCGAAATGTATGTGCAAATCAGCGCCGCCATGTTGTTATATAAGTGAGGCCTCAAAAAGAAACGAGAGGGGGTGCGCCGATGGAGCGGGAAGCTGTGCTGGCGCTTTTTGACCGTTACGCGGATACGGTGTATCGCGCTGCCCTCGGTTATGTCCGTTCCCCGCAGGAAGCGGAGGACGTGGTGCAGACTGTATTTCTCAAGCTGCTGGAGGGCGACATTGCCGTTTACCCCGGTAAAGAGCGCGCGTTTTTGACGAAGGTTACGATCAATCACTGCAAAAACCTTCTCCGCGCCGCCAGAAGGCATGAAACGGTCGAGCTGGAGGAAGCCGTTTCGTTGACACAGCCGGAGGATCGGGACCTGTTTCTGGCGATCATGGAGCTGCCCGAAAAGGTTAGGACCGTCGTTATCCTGCACTGTATCGAGGGCTACTCCTTTCGGGAAATCTCAGAATTTCTGCACATCGGCGTCTCCGCCGTTTCCATGCGGCTGCGTCGGGCCAAAAGTATTCTAAAAAAGCAACTTGGGAGGGATTGATATGGAGCGAACTTTCAAACGCATTTCCGATGAACTGAAGCTGCCGCGGGAGAGCCGGGAGCGTATTCGTTCCCGGATTGCCTCCTGGCAAAAACAAACGGAGGACATTCCTGTGAGAAGACCGATCTTAAAATCTCGCGTGCCGTTGATCGCTGTCGCCGTTGTTGTGGCGATGGCATTGACGCTGACCGTCGCCGCCGCGGCGGTACACCTGTTCAGAAATGACATCATTGTGCCCGGCGTGGATGACATTCCCCTGCTTTCAAGTGAAAACGGCGACCTCGGAGCTTTTGTTGTCGGCGGCCCCGGAGGGCACCCGCCCGCCGCTTTGGAGGAAATGACAAAATCCGCCCGGTTTAAATCGGACGATTGGGATCTGGGCGAACGCATTAACGGCGGAGTCGTTTCCGAATACCTTCGGTGGGACTCCGTAGAGGTCCTGAGCCGTGATCCCGCTCTCCGCATCCGTCGCGTTGGGCGGGAGGATGGCGCGGAGAAAATGGAGTATACCGCCGAAAACCCCGCCAATCTTCTTGGCACGCTCACCGGCCGCGTTACCTTTGATTTGAAAGGGATGGACGAGCAGTATGATCACGTTCCGAACGCCAACCTGTCCTTTGTGGTGTCAGACGCAAAGGGCGATTATGTCAGCGAGTATTATAACGCCCTTTACGCGAAGAAGGACGGCGGCGGATATATCGATTTCACCGTTTACTGCACCGCGCAAGCCGATTATTTCGGCCAAACATATATCATCGACGGCAGCTTTGAAACCGCCTATTATTACACGTCCGCCGATGGTTATGAGTTCCTGATTGAAACGGACAACGGAAGCGTTTGGGCGGAGTGCCGCACCGGCCGCGCCAATGTCAACCTGCATGGCGCGTATGTGACCGCGGACGAGGTGGAGGACATTCTTGATACTCTTTCTCTGACCATCAACGGGTAAGACGTCTTACAGAAAAAGCATGGGCCGCCTCTCCAGGCGGCCCCACCTTATCATCCAATTCCGTGAAAACCTCCCCACAACGCCGTACGGGCCGCCGCCCTCGGCGGCCCACGAATTCCTGCTGCATTTCGTACAACGCACCCCGTACGGGCCGGACACCCGGCCGGCCCGTGTATCGAATTTCCGGGAATCTTTCAATCAACCTTGTAGGGGCCGCCTCTCCAGGCGGCCCGCAAATATAATACGCGGCGGAGCCGCAACCTTTTTGGGTGGGCGATGTGGGAATTCGAAGGGACGGGCCGCCTGGAGAGGCGGCCCCTACGGCGTTGATGGGGAGAATTTTGGGAAATACGATGATGCGTCGGGGCGGCCGGGGACGGCCGCCCCGACGGCGTATATCGAAATACGTTCGGGAAGTCGACACACGGGCCGGCCAGGTGTCCGGCCCGTACGGGAACAGAAACGGTGTTTTCGAACGCCACACGATCACAGCCGCACCAGCGCGGCCCTCGTCGGAGCAGGAGCTTTGGCGAGCGCCGGGGTGAGCGGCCAAGCGGGTTAGACGCTGGTCAATTCATTTATGTCCGCGCGGATATGAATGGGACCATAGCCCCCGACTACCACCGCGGCAGCCGTCCCGCCGTAATAAAGCTTGGGCCCGGTTCACCACCAGGCCCAAAAGCTGCTTTTCTCCTCTTTGTTACTTTCTTCTCTTTTGTCAACACAAAAGAGGAGAAAGTAAGTTTTCCCCGCCCTTATAAGGGCGGAATCCCTCGCGGAGCCTACGCTCTTTTGGCCTCGTAGGTCATTTCGCCGTTTTCAATGGTGATGACCCCGTAGGCCCGCGCCCCGCAGCCCACGGCGCCGGGATTGGCGATCAGGGCGCCGTCCAGCCAGGCGGAGAAGGCCTCGTGGGTGTGGCCGAAGAGGATGGCGTCGGCGCGGGCGGTGAGGCCGGTGTTGACGAGGCCGGCCAGGCCCGTTTTCACCCCGTACCTGTGGCCGTGGGTGATGAAAAACCGCTTTCCCGCCAGGGTGAATTGGAGGGTGACGTCGCTTGTGGAGCCGAAATCGCAGTTGCCGGGGACGGAGGCCACGGGGATACGCGGAAAGAGCCGCCGCAGCTCGTCGGCGTCCGGTTCCACGTCGCCCAGATGGATGATCTGGTCCGGTAACTCCGCCGTCACGGCGTCCACCATAGGCTGGACAAAGCGGTGGGAGTCGGCAAAAACGAGTATCTTCATAGGTGACAAATCCCCTTCCCGGTGAATATACTGGTTTGAAAGCGAAAATCGAGGTGTATTGACATGGAGAACAAACTTGACCGCCTGTCCCGTGATTTCCTCTCAGGCTCCGAGGGAAAGAGGCTCTCCGGCAAAAAGGCGGACATCGAGCGTATCGCCGCCTCCGCCGACGGGGAGCGGGTCAGGACCATGCTGGAGGCCGGCGGCTTCGAGGACGCGGTACGGCGGGGCGACACCAACGCTCTGCGCGCCTCCCTGGAGCAGGTCATGAAGACGGAATCCGGCGCCAGACTTGTGAAAAACCTCAAGGCGCTGATGGATAAAAAGTAAGGGGGTGAGCCCATGGGCGATTTTGAGGAGATGCTGGGCTCCATCCTCTCCTCCCCCAAGGACATGGAGAAGATCATGGGCCTGGCCCGGGAGCTGTCGGGCGGGGGCTCGGAGGCCGCGCCCGAGCCGGAGCGGAAGCCGGAGCCGGAGGCGGCCTCGTCCATCCCCGGTCTCGGGGACGTAAGCCCCAAGCTGCTGGCCGCCCTGGGCAAGATCCTGGGCGGCCTCAATGCCTCCGGGGACGGCAAGGCGGCGCTGATCGCGTCCATGAAGCCCTATGTGCGGCCCGAACGGCGGGAGGCGCTGGACCGTGCCCTGAAGATCGCCAAAATCGCCCGGGCGGCCCGTCTGGTCATGGGTGAGCTGGGGGGTGATCTGGATATCGGACTATAGGCGCGGCCAGCCGGACTGGTATTACCGCCAGAACGCGCGGCCCCGGCCGCCAAAAGGAGCGCCCCACGGCGTCTCCGCCCCTCCCCCGCCGCCTCCCGGCGACGCGCCGGGGCGCCAGGGCCCACAGCGGCCCGGAAGCGCGCCCCCGCCAAAAAAAGGCGGCCTTGCCGGCGCGCTGGAGCAGGTACTGCCGGAGGGTCTGGATCCCGGCGACCTCTTTCTGGCGGCTATGCTGCTCTTCCTCTACTCGGAGAGCAAGGATGAGGATTTTCTCATCATCCTGATCGTGGTGGGGATCTCCCTCTTTCACAAGGATAAAGACGAATAACCGCACAAACAGGGAGGCGGCGCCTCCCTGTCCTTTTTATTTTTGTTCCGATTCCCCATCCTGGGCTCCGGGTCCCTCCGGGGACTCCGAACCGGCGGGCGCGGCGTTCTCGCTCTCCGCCCTCTGCTCCTCCTGAAGCTTCTCCTTATGGGTGTCGTAGCTGCGCAGAAGGGCGATCCCGATGATGATCGCCACGCAGGAGGCGAAGGCCAGGATCAGCGCCTTCATGGCCCCAGTGGTGGTGATGAGCACCGCGGACAGGCCCAGCACGGCGGAGATGGAGTAGAGCACCGCCACGGACTGCTTCTGGGAAAGGCCCATGTCGATGAGCCTGTGGTGAAAATGTCCCCGGTCGGGGCTCATGGGGTTCTGGCCCTTCAGGATCCGGCGGATGATGGCAAAGCAGGTGTCGAAGATGGGCAGAGCCAGGGCCAGCAGAGGGACGGTGAAGGAGATGATGGTGTAAAATTTGAAGAGGCCGATCACCGATATGGTGGACAGCACATACCCCAGAAGCAGGGCCCCGGTGTCGCCCATGAAGATCTTGGCGGGGTTCAGGTTATAGGGGATGAAGCCCAGGCACGCGCCCAGAATGGCCGCCAGAAGGACGGTCACATTCACCTGGCCCCACACCATGGAGATGACCAGGAAGGTCAGGGAGGAGATGGCGGACACGCCGCAGGCCAGGCCGTCCAGGCCATCGATAAGGTTGATGGAGTTGGTGATGCCGACGATCCAGAAGATGGTAATTGGGACAGACCACACACCGAAGCTTATGAATTGGTTCTCGCTCCAGAAAAATGGGTTGGCGATAAACTCAAACCGCACCCCGAAGGCCACCGCCACCCCGGCGGCGGCGATCTGCACCGCAAATTTCAGCAGCGCCGGAAGCGGCACGATATCGTCGATAGCGCCCATGGTGACGATAATGACGGAGCCTAAGAGGATGCCCTGCACCTGTCTGTCCAGGTCGGCAAAGAGCACCACCGCCACCAGGAATCCCAAAAAGATGGCAAGGCCGCCCTGCCGGGGGATGGGGTGATCGTGCATACGCCGGTTGTCCTTGGGCACGTCCACCGCGCCCACCTTCACCGCGAAGGAGCGGACCAGCGGCGTCATGGCAAAGCAAACCAGGAGCGCCACACCCAGCGCCAGCCCGATCTTCAGCAAATCGTCCAATGCTATGTTCATATCTCGATCCCTCTGTGTGTCTTTCCCTTACCGCTGAAGAAAGCCCACCTTTTTATACACCTTGCGAAGCGTCTTCTCGGCCACATAGGAGGCCTTCTCCGCGCCGGCGCGGTAGACCGATTCCAGATACGCCTTGTCCTTCAAAAGCCGCTCCGTCTCCTCCCGGATGGGCCGGAGCGTCTCGATGACCGCCTCGCCCACCGCGGGCTTGAACGCGCCGTAGCCGCAGCCTTCAAACTCCCGCTCGATCTCATCGCAGCTCTTGCCGGTGACGGCGGCGTAGATGGTCATGAGGTTGGAGACGCCGGGCTTGTTCTCCGGGTCGTAACGGACGCAGCGCTCCGTGTCGGAGTCGGTGACGGCCCGTTTGAATTTCCGGGCGATATCCTCGGGCTTATCAAGGAGATACACGCACCCGTCGGGGATGGACTTTGACATCTTCGACTCCGGCATATTGAGGCTCATGATCCTGGCGCCCACCTTGGCGATATACGGCTCCGGCATCTTGAACACCTCGCCGTAGATGCCGTTGAAGCGCTGGACGATGTTCCGGCACAGCTCCACATGCTGGCGCTGGTCCTCCCCCACCGGCACGAAGTCCGGCTGATAGAGCAGGATGTCCGCAGCCATCAGGCACGGATAGGTGAAAAGCCCGCCGTTGACGTTCTCCTGGTGCTTGGCGGATTTGTCCTTAAACTGGGTCATGCGGGAAAGCTCCCCGAACATGGCATAGCAGTTGAGCACCCAGCCCAGCTCCGTGTGCTGGTGGACGTGGGACTGGATGAAGAGGGTACACTTCTCCGGGTCCAGGCCGCAGGCGATGTAGTTGGCCAGCAGCGTCAGCGTCTGCCTTCTCAGGGCCGCCGGGTCCTGCCGCACGGTGATGGTGTGCAGGTCGGCCAGGAAGAAGTAGCAGTCAAAGTCCTCGATCATCTGGGGCCAATGCCGGAGCGGCCCCAGATAGTTGCCCAGATGCAGCGCGCCGCTGGGCTGGATGCCGGACAGCATCACTTTTTTCGGTGTGTTTTCTGTGTTTTCCATGGTTTTTCCTCTTGATTCATTATTTTTAGAGCCCGTATTCCGCCGCCAGCTTTTTAAACGCGGGGAGGGAGCGGACGATCCTGTCATAGCTTACGCAGTAGGCGACGCGCACATACCCCGGACAGGCGAAGGAGGTTCCCGGCACCACCAGAATGTTATACTTCTTGGCCCTTTCGGAAAATTCCCTGTCGTCCCCCGGCGTCTTCATCCACATGTAAAAGGCCCCGTCCGGGTAGACGCAGGTGAAGCCGGCCTCCGTCAGTCCCTCGTAGAGTGTCCGGCGGTTTCTGTCGTAGGCGGCCACGTCGGTCCGCTCGTCCAGGCACTCCGCCACCACCCTCTGCTGAAGGGAGGGGGCGTTGACAAAGCCCAGGATCCGGTTGGCGATTACCGCCGCGTCAAAGATGAGCCGCGCGTCGTCGCACGCCGGGGGGACGACCACATAGCCGATGCGCTCCCCCGGCAGGGACAGGGACTTGGACCAGGAATAGCCCACCAGGGTGTTGCGGTAATAGTTCGTCAGATACGGCACCTCTTTGCCGTCGTAGGCCAGCTCCCGGTAGGGCTCGTCGGAGATGAGGTAGATGGGCGTTCCCAGCTCGGCCTGCTTCTCCTCCAGCACCGCCGCGATGGCCCGGACGGTCTGCTCCGTATAGATGACGCCGGTGGGGTTGTTGGGGTTATTGAGAAGGAGGGCCTTTGTCTTGGGCGTGATGGCCGCCCGGAGCGCCTCCGGGTCCGGCTGGAAATTGCCCTCGATGTTGGCGGGAATGGCCTTTAAAACGCCGTCAAAGTTGGAGACGTAGTTGCCGTACTCCAGAAAATAGGGCGCGAACACCAGCACCTCGTCCCCGGGGTTTAAGAGGGTCTTGAGGATCACGTTGAGCCCCCCGGCGGCCCCCACGGTCATGAGGATGTTGTCCCCGGTAAAGTCCGTGCCAAAGCGGCTGTTCAGGGACGCGGCCACCTTGGCCCGCACCTCCGGGTACCCGGCGTTGGACATGTAGCCGTGCAACTCCATGGGATCCGTCTCGGAGGCGATGCGGACGATCTCCTCCCGTACCTTCTCCGGCGCGGGAATGTTGGGGTTGCCCAGGGAGAAATCGTACACGTTCTCCTGTCCGAACCGGGCGGCCATACGCGCCCCTTCCTCAAACATCGCCCGAATGGCGCTCCCGCCCTCGGTCATCCTGATCATCTTCGCGGAAATCATACACGGCACCCCCGTACAGTCACAATTGGGTGTATTGTACCACATCATCCTGATTTTTTCAACTCCCCCGCGCTTTTTTTCGCCGCGCCGGGGATATTTTGTTGAAAAAGAGGCTTGAATGTCGTATAATAGATCCATAAACGCGCAAAGCGTTTAAATCTTACTCTGATAAGGAGATCAAAAAATATGACGAGTAGAAATGTGCTTGCGGCATAACCGGGAGGTTTGTCGCAAAAATACAAGCCTCCGAAGACATATATTCACTTCAGGAGGTCGTTCCCGTGAACAGGGAAAATAAGAAAAAATCGTTCGAAAAAGGCTATTACACATCTCACCCCTGCCAGGAGAGCTTTACCTGCCAGGTCTGCGGGCGTCCGGTGACGCCGGAGGGGGCCGGCACGGCGCACAGGAACCACTGCCCCTACTGTCTCTCCAGCAAGCATCTGGACACGGAGCCCGGCGACCGGTCCGCCGCGTGCGGCGGGACTATGGAGCCCATCGCCGTCTGGGTGCGCAAGGGCGGCGAGTGGGCGCTGATCCACCGGTGCCGCGTCTGCGGAGCCCTCAGCTCCAATCGTATCGCCGCCGACGATAACCCGGTGAAACTCCTGAGCCTGGCCATGAAGCCCGTCTCCTCTCCCCCATTCCCCCTTGAGCGGATCGCGGAGCTGACGGAGCTTTTGGCGAGAGAGAAAAAGACTTAAACACGCAATCATCGCCGCCCCAGCGGGCGGCGATGATTGCCCACAGCGGCCCTCTCGCTTTAAGGATTTCTGCCTGTTGAAAAAAGGGCCCGGTCATGGTAGAATTGATCCAATAATAAGGAGTAAACCTTGTCACGGAGCTGAAGGAGGCGGATCTGATATGACAAAAACCATGACCTATAAGGGCTACACCGGCTCCGTTGAGCGTTCCGAGGAGGACGGTATTTTCTTCGGTAAGGTGCTCGGCATACGCTCCCTGCTTCTCTATGAGGGAAACACCGCCGAGGAGCTCGAGGCGGATTTTCACGAATTTGTGGACGATTACCTCCAAACCTGTAAGGAAAACGGAGTAGAGCCGGAAAAGCCGTTCCAATCCCCGATTTTCGTGAACGTATCTCCCGACATCTACAAAAAGGCTTCCCTTTACGCCCTTGAACACAGTCTCCCCATTGATTCTCTGATCGATCAGGCCATCGCCAACTTCGTCGCCGCCGGGTGACGCTGTCATGCAAAAAGGTATTCGCCGCGCGTTTTCAAACGCGCGGCGAATTAGACTGTCTAAAAAGCCCTGACGGGCGTTTTAGACAAGGGGAACGTGCGGGTGCTTTTCACTGAATTTTGCGAAATTCAGTGAAAAGCACCCTGCTGTCGCCCTGCGCGCACCCCGAAGGGGTACACTTGGGCGGCAAAAGGAATTTTTTCCGACGCGCATGTCGCCGGAAAAAATATCAAATTTGAGTTTTTTGACAAGCTGCGGCGCGGTCAATAGACCGCGCCGTTCTTTATGTTCCCATATAGAGCAGCCATCTGTTTATTGACATCCGCCCTCGGCGGGGGTATCATTAGGGGTAGAAATTTACGTGAATACGGGGGCTTTGTGATGCAAGAGGAATATTTGGAGGAGCTGGAGAGCATGCGGGAGGGCTTGGCGAGAGCCCGGTTCGGCAGCTTCCTCATAATCCCCTTTCGGATGCCAAAGGCGGAATCGGACCACTGGCGGCTTTCGGAGCTGGGAGAATTTTCCCCCATCGAGACCTCGGACATCTCCGAGGCCATCAAGCGAAGTCTGCGGCGGGGCGTCATGGAGCGGTGGACCATATCGGACGTGACGCTTTTAGACCGCTTCTTTCCCCATGCCCAGGGGAAGGTGTCGCTGGCGGTGGGCTGCGGGGGTACCGATCTGCCCTTCCGGCTGGGGCCCTCCTATATCTATACCTTTATGACCGGTGTGGTGTTTTTCTGCCTGGGGATCGAATATGAGGACATCCGGGTGCTGGAGGCCGTCACAAACCTGGGCTTTTCCGAGAACCGCGCCACCTATTGCTGGGCCGACGGCGCGGGGGTCCATCCCTTCTCCCTGGCAGACAAGCTGACGGAGCTCATGGCTTTGTGCGGCGCGGAACCCTTTTTCCCGGACTCCGATCTCTTTCTGGAGAGCTTCATCTTTGATCTTGCCGTGGTACCGGAGCGGTTTCGGTATCTGAAAAGCCTCAAGGCGCTGACCTTCAACCTTCACCAGCTGCTCCCCCTGGGCGTGTCCATGACAGACGAGTCGGAGGAGGACGTCTGTTGGGCCTACTCCGTGAAGGACCAGGAGTCCGGCACCTACCGCTGGGGCTGCTGCGTCACCAGCCAGACCGTCAACTATGTATTCGCAAACCCCGCGCTGGACCTGGAGGCGGAGTTCCTCTCCCAGGCCGAGGATGGGCTCCCCCTTGTGCTTTTGGCGCTCTGTCAGAAATACAGCTGTCTCTATTTTACAGAGCTCCTGGCAAGCGCCGACAAGCGGGATCTTCGGGGGCTCCGGACCCTGAACCGCCGGATGCTGGAGTTCCGGGCCTATGGCACCGTCCACCCCGCCCACATCTCACGCTGGTACAATGTGCGGCAGATCTACAGCTATCTTATGAAGATCAATGGCGTTGAAGAGGCTGTCGGTGACATCCGGGACAAGCTGGGGATCCTGGAGGAACACCGAAAGGAGCGGGAATCCGGCGTCTCCGAGGCCGTGATGGGGCTCATCACCATCTTCGGGATCGTCTCCATCCTGGCCTCCCTCCTGACCATCGCACAGATCCTCTCCGGCGGCAGTGCCACTTACTGGATTCTGACCGTCATCGCCACCCTCGTCATCGCGTTAGTGGCCGCCATCGCCGTGGTCTGGAGAAAGAGGCAGTAGCCTTCGATTCCTTTTGTTTCACGCAAGCGCGCTTGCTGAACAGCAAAAAGGCTTTCGGATTTTACAGGATCCGAAAGCCTTTTTTGTGCGTTTTCCCATGTGAGATGCCCGTCAGGGCTTTTCGGGCTTTTCACGCGTTTTCGGGTTTTTCGAACATATCCCGCTTTGTCTCCTCCGGGAGCCGTGTCTTGTACTCCCCGGTGAAGCAGGCGGTGCAGAAGCCCCGGTTTTCCAGCCCCGGCAGGGCGGTCAGGTGTTCAATGCCCAGGTATCCCAGGCTGTCCGCGCCGATGAGCTGGCAGATCTCCGGGACGGTGTATTTGCAGGCGATGAGGTTCTCCCGGGAGTCGATATCCACCCCGTAATAGCAGGGGTTCAAAAACGGCGGCGCGGTGACGCGCACATGGACCTGGGTGGCCCCGGCCTCCCGCAAAATCGCCACGGTGCGGGCGATGGTGGTGGAGCGGACGATGGAGTCGTCCACCAGCACCACGCGCTTGCCCTCCACCGTCTCCCGGACGGCGTTGAGCTTGATGCGCACCCCCTGTTCCCGGGACTTCTGGCCGGGGCTGATGAAGGTGCGGCCAATGTACTTGTTCTTGATCAGGCCGATATCGTAGGGGATACCGCTCTCCTGGGAGTAGCCGATGGCCCCGTCGGTGCCGGAGTCGGGGACACCGATGACGATGTCCGCCTCCACCGGGTAGTCCCGGGCCAGGAATCTCCCGGCCCGCAGACGGGCGTGGTGGATGGACGCGCCGTAGATGCGGGAGTCGGGCCGGGAGAAGTAGATATACTCAAAGATGCACATGGCCTCCGGGGCCTTGCCGCAGTTGTCCCGGATGGAGTGTACACCGGTGCCGTCAAAGACCACCACCTCGCCGGGCTCGATGTCTCGGATGTACTCGGCGGAGACGGAGCTCAAAGCGCAGGTCTCGGAGGCGATGATGTAGTCCCCGTGGCCGTTGCGGCCGTAGCACAGGGGCCGGAAGCCGTTCTTGTCCCGGACGGCGATGAGCTTGTCCTCCAGCATCAAAATCAGCGAATACGCCCCCTTGAGCCGGTTCATAGCCCGCAAAACCGCGTCCTCGGGGGTGTACGTCTCCAGCCGCTCCTGGGTCAGGACGTAGGAGATGATCTCCGTGTCCGAGGTGGTGTGGAAGATGGCCCCCCGGCTCTCCAGCTCGTGGCGGAGCTGGGCGGCGTTGGTCAGGTTCCCGTTGTGGACGGTGGCCAGCGCCCCGGTGAAGTGGCTCACCACGATGGGCTGGGCGTTCTCGCGCCCCGAATTGCCCGTGGTGCCGTAGCGCACATGGCCGATGGCCATGCTCCCCTCCCCCAGCTCATTGAGCCGCGCCGGGGTGAAGACCTCGCTGACCAGCCCCAGATCCTTCACCGTGTTGAACTGGCCCCGGTCGCAGACGGTGATCCCGCAGCTCTCCTGCCCCCGGTGCTGGAGGGCGTAAAGGCCGTAATATACCGTATTTCCCACATGAAAAGGATTTGCGGCGTATATCCCAAATACGCCGCACTCCTCATGGATATGGTCAAAAATATCCATAAACTATGATCCCTTCTGCCCCATTGCAAAAATTATCAAGTTGTGCGGAGCAAATAAAGATGTTTTACTCGGCTAAACCAAGCCTCTTCATCATTTCATGGTACGCGTTTTCCACGTTGCCCAGATCCCGGCGGAAGCGGTCCTTGTCCAGCTTCTCGTTTGTTTTCACGTCCCAGAAGCGGCAGGTGTCGGGGCTGATCTCGTCGGCCAGGACGATCTCACCGTTCGCGGTCTTGCCAAACTCCAGCTTGAAGTCCACCAGGGTCACGCCGCAGGAGAGCATCTCGGCCTTGAGGAAGTCGTTGACGGCGAAGGCGTACTTCTTGATAAGCTCGATCTCCTCCCAGGTGGCCAGCTTCAACGCCACGGCATGGTAGGCGTTGAGGAGGGGGTCGTGGAGGTCGTCGTTTTTATAGCTGAATTCGATGGTGGGCGCGTCAAAGACGATCCCCTCGGGCACGCCGTACTTCTTGGAGAAGGACCCGGCGGACACGTTGCGGATGATGACCTCCAGGGGCACGATGCTGACCTTCTTCACCAGGGTGTCCCGGTCGGAGAGCTCCTCCACCAGGTGGGTGGGTACGCCGGCGGCCTCCAGCTTCTTCATGAGGAAGTTAGTCATCCGGTTGTTGATGGAGCCCTTGCCCGTGATGGTGCCCTTTTTCAGGCCGTCAAAGGCGGTGGCGTCGTCCTTGTAGCTGACGATGACAAGGTTCGCATCGTCGGTGGCGAAGACCTTCTTGGCCTTGCCCTCATAGAGCTGTTCGCGCTTTTCCATGTTTATAAAACCTCCTGGGTTTGATTTGTCAGTTTAAAATGCTCCGCCAGCGCCAAAAGCATTTCCTCTCTTGTATCCCGCTCAAAATCCCGGCGGGTATAGGTCCAAAAGCCCGTGTGTTCCCAGTCCGTATCCAGGGGCGGGCGATAGGTGAGCCAGGATCTGAAGTTCTCCATGGCCGCCTCCGGGTCGGGGCAGAGATTGATCTGCTCCAGCATGAATTTCTTGTCCGGGTCGTCCCGGTCAAAAAACCTCCCGGCGGTGATGTCCGGCGGGTCGGTGAGGAGGATCGCCACGTGGTCGTAGTCGGAGATTTCCCGAAGGATGTCCGGCGGGATGTTGGTGTCCGCCACGATCTTCTTCCCCGACGCGGAGAGCCTGACAAGCTCCAGGATCTCGATTTCCGCGCACTCCCGGGCTGTCGCCCGCGTCCAACGCCAGTGTTCCTCAGCCGTCTGGCTCAGCCACTCCCGCCAGCCGGACATGGTGTCAAAATAGGAGAGCGCCGGCTGCTTCCATCGGGAGAGCCTGTCCCGTGGAAAGACATCGCTATAGTTCTCCCCGCAGCCGATCATGTCAAAGCGCTGGGAGAGCATCCTCACCATGGTGGACTTCCCGGCATAGCTGTGGCCGTTGATGAAGTAGACGTTTTGAAGATAGTATTTTATGATGTTGTCACTGATGCCGATCTTCATCGCGTCTTACAGCTCAAAATACTCGTCTCTCCCGGCGCCGACGGAGACGTACTTGATGTGGGTGTCGGTGGACTCGGCGATAAAGTTGACGTAGTCCCGGGCCTCGCGGGGAAGCTCCTCGAAGGAGCGGCAGGCGGAGATATCGCATTTCCAGCCGGGGAGATACTCGACGACCGGCTTCGCGGCCTCCAGCTCGTCCCCGGTGGGGAAATAGTTCACGATCTTCCCGTTCACCTCGTAGTGGGTGACCACGGGGATCCTGTCCATGTAGGAGAGCACGTCCAGCTTCGTCAGAGCGATCTCCGTCGCGCCCTGCACCAGGCACCCGTACCGGGAGGCCACCACGTCGAAGCCGCCCACCCTCCGGGGACGGCCCGTGGCCGCGCCGTACTCGCCGCCGGCCTCGCGGAGGGCCTCGGCCTCCGCGCCGAACATCTCACAGGTGAAGGGGCCGGCGCCCACGCAGCTGGAGTAGGCCTTCATGATGCCCACGACGCTGTCCAAACGCTTTGCCGGGATGCCCGCGCCGATGGGCGCGTAGGCGGCGATGGTGCTGGAGCTGGAGGTATACGGATAAATGCCGAAATCGATATCCCGGAGAGCGCCAAGCTGAGCCTCAAACATCACGGACTTGCCGGAAGCGATGGCGTCGGTGAGATAGCTTGTGGTATCCTTCACGTAGTCGCGGAGGGGGAAGCCGTAGGTCTCAAGCCATTTATACATCTCCTCCGGGTCGATGGGCTCGTGCTGATAGCCGCCGGCCACGGTCAGGTTCTTCCACTCACACAGATCGGCCACATGGGCTCTGAGGCTTTCAGGGTGGAAAAGGTCGCCCATGCGGACGGTCTTTTTCATGTATTTGTCGGCGTAGACCGGGGCGATGCCGCGGCGGGTGGAGCCGTAGGCCTTGCCGCCCAGACGCTCCTCCTCGATGATATCCATCATCTTGTGGTAGGGCATACAGACGGTGGCCCGGTCGGAGATGACCAGATGCTCCGGCGTGATCTCAATGCCCTTTTCCCGCAGCCGCGCCATCTCGTTTGTCAGGTGCTCCAGGTCGATGACCATGCCGGGGCCCATGACGTTCACCGTCTCGTCCCGCAAAATCCCGGAGGGCAGCAGGTTCAGGATAAACTTGCCCTTCTCGTTGATGACGGTGTGGCCGGCGTTGTTGCCGCCCTGATAGCGGATGACGATGTCATAACGGGAGCTCAAGAGGTCCACCATGCGGCCCTTGCCCTCGTCTCCCCAGTTGATACCAACAACAGCAGTTAACATAACAACTTCTCCTTATACCCGCACCTGGGCGTCCAGTCCTAAAAGCGCGGCGTTTTCTTCCAGTACGGGGGCCGCCACGGACGCGAGGAACTCCTCCGTCTGCTCTGGGGCGCGGCCCACAAATTTGCGGATGTTCAAAACGTCCTTCAGGCTCTCCTCCGTCAGGCCGAACCGCTCATCCTTCAATAAGAGCTCCAGCAGATTGTTGTCCCCGCCCTCCAGCTTCACCCTGGCGGCGGCGATCTGGGAATACTGGCGGATGGCCTCGTGAAGCTCCTGCCTGTCCCCGCCCCGGGCCACGGCGTCCATCAGGATATTCTCGCTGGCCATGAAGGGAAGCTCCTCCATAAGGTGCTTTTCCATGACCTTGGGATAAATTTTCCCGTTCCGGATCACGTTGATGATCAGCGTCAAAATGGCGTCCACGCCCAAAAACGCCTCCGGGATGGAGATGCGCCGGTTGGCGGAGTCGTCCAGCGTCCGTTCCAGCCACTGGGCGGCGGCGGTGTCGCCGGCGTTTTTGGCGTCATTGAGGATGTACCGGGCTAAACTGACCACCCGCTCGCACCGCATGGGGTTGCGCTTGTAGGCCATGGCGGAGGAGCCGATCTGGTTCGTCTCAAAGGGCTCGTCAAACTCCTTCATGTGGGCCAGGAGCCGTATATCCGTGGCCATCTTGGCACAGCTTACGGCGATATCCGCCAGCACGTTCAGCACATAGGCGTCCACCTTGCGGGAGTAGGTCTGGCCGGAGACGGGCATACAGGCCGTAAAGCCCATCTTCTCCGCGATCTTCGCCTCCAGAGCCTTCACCTTCTCGTGATCGCCCCGGAAAAGCTCCAAAAAGCTGGCCCCGGTGCCGGTGGTGCCCTTGCACCCCAAAAGCTTCAGGTGGGACAGCTCAAAATCCAGCCGCTCTAAGTCCATGCACAGATCCTGGGTCCACAGCGTAGCCCGCTTGCCCACGGTGGTGGGCTGGGCGGCCTGGAAGTGGGTGTAGGCCAGGGTGGGCACGTCCTTGTGGGCCTTGGCAAAGTCGGAAAGGGCCGCGATGGCGTTCACCAACAGCTTCTTTATTTGCAAAAGGCCGTCGCGCATCTGGATGATGTCGGTGTTGTCCCCCACATAGCAGCTGGTGGCCCCCAGGTGGATGATGGGCTTGGCCTTGGGGCAGGCGTCCCCGAAGGTGTGGACGTGGGCCATCACGTCGTGGCGGAGCTTGTGCTCGTACCGGTCGGCCAGGTCGTAGTCAATGTCGGTGATATGCTGCCGCATCTCGTCGATCTGCTCCTGGGTGACGGGCAGGCCCAGCTCCTTCTCGCTCTCCGCCAGGGCGATCCACAGCCGACGCCAGGTGGAAAATTTAAAGTCTGGGGAGAAGATGTACTGCATCTCGCGGGAGGCGTAGCGGCTGCACAGGGGGTTTTCATAGCGGTCTTTCATAGGCGTATCGGTCCTTTCGGAGGGTGTCTGCGCGGGCGGCCAAGAGAGGCCGCCCCTACGGCATCTGAATTCAATATTTTTTCCGGCGGCATGTACGTCGGAAAAAATCCCTTTTGTTTTGCGGAGTGTGCGGCCCCGCGGGCCGTGCGCGGAGCAAAACAGCAGGAAGATTCGGCGTGAATTCCGCAGAATTCACGGCGGGTCTTCCGCACGTTCCCCTTGGCATTTGAAGCCCGTCAGGGCTTCAAAGCCAGGTTACTCTACAGTAACGGATTTCGCCAAATTCTTGGGCTTGTCGATATCGCAGCCCCGCTCCTTGGCCACGTAGTAGGCGAAGAGCTGCAGGGGGACGATCTGGGCGATGGGGTTGAAGACCGGCTCCGTGCGGGGGACAAAGATCACGTCGTCGGCCTTGGAGAGGATCTTCCGGTCTCCCTCCAGCGCCACGGCCAGCACCTCCGCGCCCCGGGCCTTGACCTCCTCGATGTTGGACATGGTCTTGTCGAACAGGGGCTCGTAGCAGGCCAGGGTCACCACCAGGCTCCCCTGCTCCACAAGGGCGATGGTGCCGTGCTTCAGCTCCCCGGCGGCGTAGGCCTCGGCGAAGATGTAGCTGATCTCCTTCAGCTTCAACGCGCCCTCCATGCAGACGGCGTAGTCCAGATTCCGGCCGATAAAGTAGATGTCGTTATACTTGCAAAGCTTCTTGGCCAGCTTATGGATGTTGCGGTTTAAGTCGATGGCCCGCTGGATCTGGCCCGGCATCTCGTGCAGGGCCTCCACCAGTCTGTCATACCGGGCCTTCTCCATAAGGCCTAGCCGGTCTGAAAGCCAGATAGCCAGCATGTCAAGGACCGCCACCTGGGTGGTGTAGCCCTTGGTGGTGGCCACGGCGATCTCCGGCCCGGCCCAGGTGTAGATCACGTGATCGGCCAGCTTGGCGATGGTGCTCCCCACCACGTTGACGATAGCCAGCGTCCTGGCGCCCCGGGCCTTGCACTCCCGCATGGCGGCGATGGTGTCCGCCGTCTCGCCGGACTGGGAGATCACGATCAGCAGGGTATGTTCGTCGATGATGGGGTTGCGATAGCGAAGCTCGCTGGCCAGCTCCACGGCCACGGGGATCCGGCAAAGCTCCTCTAAGATATACCGGCCCACCTGTCCGGCGTACCCGGCGGAGCCGCAGGCGGTGATGATGATGCGGTTGATGCTGTGAAGCTCCCCGTCCGTCAGGTCGAAGTTCTCAAACTCGATCCTGCCGTCCTTGATCCGGGGTTCCACGGTGGCCTTGAAGCAGGCGGGCTGCTCCATGATCTCCTTGAGCATGAAATGCTCGTAACCGCCCTTCTCGGCGGCCTCCACATCCCAGGCCACCTTGGAAACGGGCTTGTCAATGGCGCGGCCCCGGACATCGTAGACGGTGATGGACTCCGGCGTGAGCTCGGCAAATTCCCCGTCGTCCAGGTAGATGACGTTCTTGGTGTGGGGCACCAGGGCCGCCACGTCGGAGGCGAAGTAGTTCTCCCCCACGCCCAGGCCCAAAATCAGCGGGCTCTGCTCCCGGACGGCGAAAAGCCGGCCGTCGGCGCAGACGATCCCCAGGGAGTAGGAGCCCTCCAGTCTGGCCGCCGTCTTCATGACGGCCCTTTTGGCATCGCCGTCATAGTAGTATTCCAAAAGGTGCGCCACCACCTCTGTGTCGGTGTCGGAGGCGAAGGTATACCCCTTTTTCGTCAGCTCCTGCCGCAGCAGGGCGTAATTTTCGATGATGCCGTTGTGTACCACGGCAAACCGCCCGTCGGAGGACGTGTGGGGGTGGGCGTTCACGTCGTTGGGTGCGCCGTGGGTGGCCCAGCGGGTGTGGCCCACGCCGATCTGCCCCCGGATATCCGCCCCGTCGTGGGTCATCTCGGAGAGGTTTTTCACATATCCCTTGACCTTCGCCACGTTGATGGCCGCGCCGTCGGACACGGCCACGCCGGCGGAGTCATATCCTCTGTATTCAAGCCGCCGAAGGCCGTCGATGAGGACAGGCGCGGCCTGACGCGAACCGGTAAAACCAACGATTCCGCACATAAGAACACTTCCTTTCCGGCTCCCCTGGGGGGAGTCAGCACAGGCCGGCAGGGCGTCCGGCCCTTACGATGTCACTGCCGCTTATTCAGGGAGGCTTCGATGAAGCCCAGGAACAGCGGATGGGCCTTATTGGGCCGGCTCTTGAACTCCGGGTGGAACTGGACGCCCACGTAAAAGTCGAAGCCCGGATACTCCACCGTCTCCACCAGCCTGCCGTCCGGGCTCATGCCGGAAAAGCTCATGCCGCCGGATTCAAAATCCATATAATACTCGTTGTTGAACTCATACCGGTGGCGGTGGCGCTCCAGGATGCGCTGGGTCCTGTAGCACCGCTCCATGGTGGTGTTCATGCGGATGTGGCAGGGCCACGCGCCCAGGCGCAGAGTGCCGCCCTTGTCGATGTCGTCGTGCTGACCGGGCATGAAGTCGATGACCTTGTGGGCGCTTTGCTCGTCAAATTCCCGGGAGTTGGCGTCCCGCCAGCCCAGGACGTTCCGGGCAAACTCGATGCACATGATCTGCATCCCCAGGCAGATGCCGAAATACGGCGTCCTGGTCTCCCGGGCGTAGCGGGCGGCCAGGATCATGCCCTCGATGCCCCGGCTCCCGAAGCCGCCGGGGACGATGATGCCGTCCAGCCGGCCAAAAAGCTCTTGATAATTCTCCTCCGTCACCGTCTCGGAGTCGATCCACTCGATGTCCACCTTCGCCCCCAGGGCGAAGCCCGCGTGGCGCAGAGCCTCGGAGACGGACAGATACGCGTCGTGGAGCTGGACATATTTGCCCACAAGGCCGATGGTGACGGTCTCGTGGAGATTCTTGATGCGCTCCACCATCTCCCGCCACTCCCCCAGCTCCGGCGCGGGGGTGTCCAGCTTCAGCTCCCGGCAGACCACGTCGGAGAAGTGCTCCTCCTCCAGCATCAGCGGGGCCTCGTACAGCACCGGCAGGGTCACGTTCTCGATGACGCAGTCGGGCTTCACGTTGCAGAAATGGGCGATCTTCTGGAAGATCCCCTCGTCCTCGATGGGCTCGTCGCACCGAAGGACGATGATATCCGGGTTGATGCCCATGCCCTGCAGCTCCTTGACGGAGTGCTGGGTGGGCTTGGACTTGTGCTCGCCGCTGGCCTTCAGATACGGCACCAGCGTCACATGGATAAAGAGGCGGTTATCATACCCCACCTCCAGGCCCACCTGGCGGATGGCCTCCAGGAAGGGCTGGGACTCGATGTCGCCGGCGGTGCCGCCGATCTCGGTGATGACCACGTCGGCGCTCGTCTTTTTGCCCACGGAGTAGATAAACTCCTTGATGGCGTCGGTGATGTGGGGGATGACCTGGACGGTATGGCCCAGGTACTCGCCCCGGCGCTCCCGGCCGATGACGCTGCCGTAGACCTTGCCGGTGGTCAGGTTGGAGAATTTGTTCAGGTCCTCGTCGATGAACCGCTCGTAGTGGCCCAGATCCAGATCCGTCTCCGCCCCGTCCTCGGTCACGTAGACCTCCCCGTGCTGATAGGGGCTCATGGTGCCGGGATCCACGTTGATGTAGGGGTCAAGCTTCTGGGCGGCCACCTTCAGGCCCCTGGCCTTCAGAAGGCGCCCCAGAGACGCGGCGGTGATGCCCTTTCCCAGGCCCGAGACAACGCCGCCTGTGACAAAGATATATTTACTCATTTTCTGATCCCTTTCCTCTCTCTCAAGAATCGGGGAACGTTCCGACGGTGAAGTCAGACCATCGGCCCGTCCTTCCACCATCGGAAACACAACATGTGTTATTATATATGAAAGAAGCCCACAATGCAAGCCGTTTATCTACCGTTTTTTCGGCGGATTCAAACCCGCTTGTGGGCGTTTTTGACTAAAGCTCAGCCGCCCGCCGGGCTTCTTCCAGAATATAGAGGGACCCCAGGGCGCAGACGGTCCCCTCCGGGCCGGTCTCCTTCAGCGCCCTGCGCACCGCGCCGGCAATGGTGGGCATGGGGACGGCCTGGCCGCCGCGCGCCGCGATCATCTCCGCCAGCTTTTCCGCCGGAAGCGCCCGGGGGGCGGGCGGGGCCACGCAGTAAAAGCGCTCCGCCACGGGCAGGAGCCGCTCTAAAATGCCCGCCACGTCCTTGTCCGCCATGACCCCCAGGACGAAGGTGAAGCGCCTCCCCGGCCACAGGTCCGTAAGGCTTTTGACCGTGGCCTCCACCGCCGGGGGGTTATGGCCGCCGTCGATGAGGAAATCCGGGCGGCGGCGCAAAAGCTCGAACCGGCCCGGCCAGGAGGCCGCCTCCAGTCCGGCCCGTATGGCGTCGTCCGGCACGCTCCACCCGCGCGCTCTCAGCGCCCGCAGGGCCGTAACGGCCAGAGCGGCGTTGCCGGGCTGGTAGGAGCCGGCCAGACGGATCCTCAGCCCCCGAAGGCCGTCAAAATCAAAGGTGATGCCCTCCGGCGAGCGGGCCAGGATCCGCAGAGAGGCCAGATCCACCGGTGTAAAGGACGCGCCCAGCGCCCGGCACCGATCCGAAAGGACGCCGCCGGGATCCCCCGCCGCCACAGCCGTGCCGTGGGGCTTCAGGATGCCCGCCTTCACGGCGGCGATCTCCTCCACGGTATTGCCCAGGTACTGGGTGTGGTCCAGGCCGATGGCGGTAAAGACGCTGACCTCGCTTTTCTCGATGACGTTGGTGGCGTCGTGGACGCCGCCCATACCCACCTCCAAAACGGCGATATCGCAGCGCGCCTTCGCGAAATACGTAAGCCCGAGGAGGGTCACCAGCTCAAACTCCGCCACCCGGTCCTCAAACTCGCCCAGAACGGCCCGGACGCGCGCCGTGACGGCGGCCAGCTCCTCATCCGGAATATCCGTACCGTTCACCCGGATCCGCTCGTTGAACCGGCGCACATAGGGGGAGGTGAAAAGCCCGGTCCTATAGCCGCACTTCTCCAAAACGGAGGCGATCAGGGCCGAGACGGAGCCCTTGCCGTTGGTGCCGGCAACGTGGACGTAGGGCACGCGCCTGTCGGGCGCGCCCAGCCGGTCCAAAATCGTCCTCATTCTCACAAGATCCGGCCCCCCGTGGCGGCGGGAGTGGATAAAGTCCAGCGCTTCCGGATAGGTCACGGCCATCGCCCCTTTCCAATGACTTTCCAATGAAAAGGTATACCTTTTTCGGGCGTCTGTCAATGAAAAATAAATTGTTTGCCTTTTTTCATGTTTTGGAGTATAATAACCGCGTTATGTTAATTTACGGGAGGTACTTATGGATCTGACACTTATGGGAGAGGCCGCCGGGGAGCTGATCGAGGAGGTGGGCGAGCTCACAGGGCTCGACCCGAAGATGGCTGCCGTGGCCGTCTTTGTTCTGGTGCTCCTGGCGGTATTCCTGTTCACCAAGCCCATCCGGTGGTTCCTGAAGCTGCTCATCAACACAGGCATCGGCTTCGCGGCGCTGTGGTTGCTGAACACCTTCGGGGCGCAGTTCGGCCTTCAGCTGGCCATGAACTGGCCAAACGCGGTAGTCACCGGCGTCTTTGGCATCCCCGGCGTGGCGGTGCTGCTGGTCCTTCGGTGGGCAGGCCTGATGTGAGGCGCGGTATGAGAAAAGCGCTGATTTCCGGGGCCTCCCGGGGCATAGGCGCCGCCTGCGCCAGAGCGCTGGCCGTCGGGGGCTTCCACGTGGCGGTGAATTACCACAAAAGCCGCCGGGAGGCCGAGGCGCTGGCCCGCGCCCTGGGCGGCACGGCCATCGGGGCGGACGTATCCGACCGGGAGGCGGTGGCCCGGATGTTCCGGGAGGCCGGGGACGTGGACGCGCTGGTGTGCAACGCCGGCGTCGCCCTGCAAAAGCTCTTCACCGACACCACGCCCGAGGATTGGCGGCGTCTTTTCGCCGTCAACGTGGACGGGGCGTACAACCTGATCCAAGCCGCCCTGCCCCACATGATCCACGAAAAATACGGGCGGATCGTGGTGATCTCCTCCGTCTGGGGCGTCCACGGGGCCAGCTGCGAGGCGGCCTACTCCGCCTCCAAGGCGGCGCTGATCGGCCTGACCCGCGCCCTGGCCAAGGAGCTGGGGCCCAGCGGCATCACGGTCAACTGCGTGTGCCCCGGCGTCATCGACACGGACATGAACGCCCATCTGGACAGGGCCACCCTGGACGGCCTTGCCGACGACACCCCCCTCTGCCGTCTGGGCACGCCGGAGGACGTGGCGGAGACGGTGGCCTTCCTCTGCTCCGACCGGACCGGCTTTGTCACCGGCCAGATCATCGGCGTGGACGGCGGCTTTGGGATCTGATTGCGAAGTAATTATATCATAACATTATTATATTGTCAAGTATAAAAATAATTAATTTTTTGTGAACAAAAAAAACAGAGCCCCGGCTGGTCCGAAGACGTGACCGGCCGGGGCCTTTTCGGTGTAAGGGTCGTTATTCTGTATTATGTCGTCTCCCGCGTGATGACGGTGGAGGCGATGCGGATGACCTGGTTGGCCCGCGACTGCCCGTCGATCCGATCCAAAAGAAGCGCGGTGAGGCGCTTGCCCAGGGCGGTCTTGTTGACGTTGACGGTGCTCAGGGGCGGGACTGTTTTCTTCGACTCGGCCACGTTGTCAAAGCCCAGCACCCTCACCTGCCCCGGCACATCCGCGCCCCGGTGTTTGAGGGCCTCCAGCAGAGCCGTGGCAATGGTGTCGTTGGCCGCCACAAAGCACTCCGGCAGGGAAGGAAGCTTTCCAAGGGCCTCCTCCAGGGCCGTGGCGTCATAGGGGATGGCGGCGGTGTCCAGGATCGACCGGCTCAGATCCACCGGCAGGCCGGCCAGGAAAAGCGCCTCCCGCATCCCGGCAAAGCGCTCATAGAAGGAGAGGCAGTGGCGGTATTCCCCCACAAAGCCGAAGGTGCGGACGCCCTGCTCCCGTATGAGCTTTAAGCAGAAGCGGGCGATCACGTCCCGGCTCTCCGGCAGGACGATGTCGTAGCTCCCCCTGATCTCCTCGTCCACCACCGGGAAATCCAGGAAGATCACGGGGCAGTCGAATTTCAGCAGCTCCGAGATGTAGCCGGCCTCAAAAAACTCGATGCACAGGATGCCCTGGATGCTGGCCTGGGAGAGGTATTTTTTGAACCGCTCAAAGCTCTCGGGGCTTGTGACGCAAAACTGTATAAGGTCGATGTTTTGGCCCGCCAGGCTCTCCTCAACGCCCCGGAGGACGTTGACATAATAGTTGATGTTCATCAGATGCTGGGAGGACAGGAGAATGAACCGGGTGGGGCCGTCGCTCCTGGGCGCGGCGGCGGCGGCCAGTCCGTACCCCCGGTAGCCCATGGCGATGGCGGCGTTCAGCACCGCTTCACGGGTCTTTTCCGGCACATAGCGGCCGTTGAGGACCTTGGAGACGGTGTTTCGGGACAGACCCAGGGCATCGGCGATATCCTGAACGGTGACGGAGTTGTTCATGGCGCTCCTTTCCGGCATGTAAAAGTGAGGCGCGGAAATGCACAAATTTTATTGTCTGAATTGTGCGTTTGCACATTTATTAAAAAGGCCCGGAGAATTGGTTGACAGCTCTCTACGGTCTATTTTATACTGAATATAGACGGTTTTCAAGAGCTTTTTTGTAAAAAATGTGAAAAAGCGGGAAAACCGCGATTTTTTCGGGAGGGTAACAATATGAGGAAAAACTGTTTCGCGCTCTTACTGATTTTCACCCTTTGCCTGTCGCTGGCGCTGGCGTCCTGCGGCGGGAAGGACAGGGACGACACCTCGGACGGGGATCTGCCCGTTTCCGACCTCCCGGAGCACTGGTCGCGGGAGGGCGACAGCCTTGTGTTCGACGGCGAGGAGTGGGAGAGCTGGTATCTGACCGGCAAGGAGCTCAAGGATGAGGACTTCACCTACTCCGCCCGGGTGAGCTTCTCCGACGCCAACTCAGGTCTCGCGGCGCTGGTATTCCAGTGCAACGACAGCCATTCCAGCTGTTATGTGGCCAGCGTCAGCGCCCTGAGCAACCGGGCGGAGCTTTATAAGCTGGAAAACGGCGCCCAGGTCCAGATCGGCGTGGAGGGCGGCGTGGAGGAGAGCGATTCCTATCGCCTCCAGGTGACCATGATCGACAGCCACATCGCCTACTTTGTGAACGACATTCTGGTGGGCAGTACCGCCGACTATACGGTTGCCTCCGACGTGGGCCAGAGCAGCGCGCTCCTCTCCGGCGGGATCGGCCTCTACGCCGGGGACAGCCAGGTGAGCTTTGACAACGTCCAATGCACCCTCTACGGCGAGGGCGAGGCCCCGGCCATCGAGAGCCTGACCCTGGAGGCCGTCAACGGCAGTGTGGAGGACGGCGGCAACATGATCGAAAACGGCTGGTATGTCTACCAGCAGTACGTCTCCAACGACTGCGAGTCCGTGAACATCGCCGCCGAGACGCCGGAGGGCGTGGAGACCCTGGTCCTCTCCGCCGAGGGGACGGAGGTCACCGGCCCCGCCGCCCTGCGCGTGGGCCAGAACAACTTCCAGATCCTCACCCGCGCCGCCGGGGAGGATGGGGAGAGCCACGACATGCTGTCCTACCGGCTGAACATCATCCGCCGGGGCGAGGGCTACTATGAGGAGCCCTACCGGCCCGTCTACCACTACTCCGTCAAGGAGGGCTGGGGCAACGATCCCAACGGCCTTACCTACTTCAACGGCGTCTGGCATCAGTTCTATCAGTTCTACCCCTCCGGCACCGACTGGGGCACCATGCACTGGGTCCACGCCACCAGCACCGATCTTGTCCACTGGGAGGAGAAGGGCATCGCCTTCTATCCCAACGAGTACGGCACCATGTTCTCCGGCTGCGCCGTGCTGGACAAGGACAACGTCTCCGGTCTCTTTGACGGTGACGGCGGCGTTATCGTGTACATCACCGCCAACGGCAACGGCCAGAGGATCATCGCCGCCTACAGCGAGGACGGCGACAACTGGCAGTATTACCGCGGGAAGGACGCGGACGGAAAGCTGAACGGCCAGGACGTGCTCATCGACTGGCAGAACGACCCGGTGAAGGATATGGCCTTCCGGGATCCCAAGGTGTTCAAATACCAGGACAAGTGGTTTATGGTCATCGCCGGCGGCCTTCTGCGCATCTACTCCAGCGAGGATCTGATACACTGGACCGTGGAATCCACCTACACCGGCACCCCCGGCGAGCATGAGAATACCGCGAATCTGCGGGTGGAGACCGAGTGCCCGGATCTGGTGCGCCTCCCCATCCAGGGCGAGGACGGCTATAAGTGGGTGCTCAGCTACGGCGGACGCCGCTATCAGGTGGGCGATTTCACCGACAAGAACGGAAAGTGGGAATTTATCGCCGAATCCGACGTGATGCCCATGAACTTCGGCAACGACTCCTATGCCGCCATGACCTACTATCTGGGGGATTCCTTCAACGCTGACACCCAGGACCGGGTCATCGAGCTGAACTGGATGAACTCCTGGGACTACTGCAACCGGGTGGACGACCTGAGCTCCAACACCCGCTTCAACGGCGTCTACAATCTGAACCTGGAGATGTCCCTGGTCCGGGACAGGGACGGGGCGCTGAAGCTCTGCCAGAAGCCTGTGGCGGAGTACGCCGAGACCGTCTTCCCCGCGGAGAACACCGCCCTTGATACCACCGTCACCGTGCCCGCCGGTGAGACTGCGGCCCTGGACTATACCGGCGACGCCTACCGGATGGACGTGACCGTGACCCCCGGCGATGGGACCACCAAGGCCGGCGTGTGGGTCAGGTACGACGGGGAGCGGGGCGTATCCGTGGAGTATGACTTTACCACCGACACCCTCAGCGTGGACAGGAGCTCCCTGGGCGGCTTCTCCGCCTCCATCCGATTCTCCGAGACTGTCACCGAAAAGCGGGACGACGGCTCAGTGACCCTGCACATCTATGTGGATAAGGCCAGCGTGGAGGTGTTTTCCGGCGGCTATACCGCGGCAGGTGCGGCTCTGATCTATCCGAATCTGGAGACAAACACCGGCGCAGCCCTGTCCTCCGAGGGCGGCCAGGCGGATTTCGCCGTCACCGTCGTCAACGCCAACAACATGTGGGCGTGATCAGCTGACAACCGGCGCAGGATTCTACATTCTAACGCAAGATTTCCCCCTTGACTTATGTGCATAAAACAACGCCCCCGGACAGCTGTCCGGGGGATGTTGTTTTGGTATGACTTATTTTTCCTTGTAGTAAAGCTTGCAGTGGCAGTAGCCCTCAAAATCCGGGTCGGCGCACTGGGCCTTGAACTCCTGGCAGACACACTTATACTCGGGCTTGCGCTCGGTGCGGCAGGGGCAGTAGCCGCCGGTGCGCTTCAACCCCTCGCGGATCTTGCGCACTACCTCCGGGTCTTCATTTACACGGATCCTTCCCATGGTTTCGCCTCCTCACTCATAGAGCATGACCGCGATCTGCCGGTTCAGCTCCTCCCGGTCCATGCTCCCCTCGATGCGGTGTACCTCTTGGCCGTTCCGGAAAAAGAGCAGGGTGGGCATGGCGTCGATGCCGAAGCGCTCGGCGATGTCCCACTCATGGGTGATGTTGATCTCCACAAACCGGATCCCCGCCAGATCCGCGGCGGCCTCCTGATAGACGGGCTCCAGCATGACGCAGGCCCCGCAGAAGTCGCCGTAGCAGTCCACCACGGCGTATTCGGTGTCGATGAGACTGTCAAAGGTCTTGGCTGTTGCCTCCTGGATCATTTCGCTTCCTCCAATCTCTTCAGCGCGATGTCGTAAAGGATCTCCCACATTTTGGAGTCCATAAAGCTCTCCTCCGCCTGCTCGCCGGTAACGCCGTTGTCGGCGTAGAGCTTCCGCTCCTCTTCCCCGAAGGCGACGCCGCGCCCGGCACAGAAGGCGCGACTGACGGCCAGGGCTAAAAACTGCGGCCGGAGCTGGGTCTTGAAGTTCTCCAGCACCTCCTCGTCCGTCAGAAAGTCCGTCCCCTCCTCGGGAACATGGGGGTCGATGCCCTCCGCCTCGTACATTTTCAGCATCTCCTGGGCGGCGTTTTCCGTCCAGGCCTCCTGCTCCGCCTCGTCCACCTCATAGGCGCTTCTGGCGATCAGCTCCTCCCGGAGGGACGCGGACAGGTGCTTGGCGGAGAGGGAGCGGTTCTGCTCCTCGGTCTTATTTTTGATGTACACCCGGTAGCTCTCCACGGTGTCCACGCCGTCGATGTGCTCGCCTTGGATGAGCTTATCGTCGATCTTGGCCGGGGCGCGGCGGACGATTTTTTTCACCGTGAGGACGGCGGGCGCGCCGCCCAGCTCCGTCTCCACCGTGGCGCCGGGAGCGGCGCCGAGCACGGCCTTTTCCGCCGCCTCCGCCCCGGGCATATGCCGGCCCGGATAGACAAGGACGGTCCGACCGGCGTATTTCCCGCCGGCGGCGCAGAAGACCGTATCCCCTGTCTGAGCCTCCCGCTCCTCCGTCTCCGCGGCGTGCCGGAGGGCCAGGGAATCCAGAAGGCCGTCAACGGCGGCCTCGTCCACATGCCAGTCCGGGAGATCCTCCGGCGTGGGGATCTGATCCACGTCAAAGAGTTTCGTCACTTTCGTTTTCATCATACTGCCTCCTTTTCGCCGCGACGGGCGAAGGTCTGATAATAGGCGTTGGTCCGGAGCAGCTCCTCCGGCGTGCCCATGCCCACGATATGGCCGTTGTCCATGACGATGACCTGATCCGCGGCCAGGGTGGCTCGGAAGCTGTGGGCGATCATCACGGTGGTGCGGCCCTCCATCAGGCGGTCAAGCGCGGTGGATACCTCATCCTCGCACTTGGCGTCCAGGTTGCTGGTGGCCTCGTCCAGGAGAAGATACCGGGGCGCGCGGACGATGGCCCTGGCAATGGCCAGGCACTGGCGCTGTCCGCCGGAGAAATTGGTCCCGCCGGGGCCCACCTCCGCGTCCAGCCCGCCCGGAGTCTCCGTGATGAAGTCGTAGGCGTTGGCCAGCCTCGCGGCCTCATAGAGCTCTTCGTCACTCACTTCCCGGTCCAGGCCGTAGGTCAGGTTCTCCCGCACGGTGCCGGACATGAGCGGCGTGTCCTGGGCCACGATGGCCAGCGCCCGCCGCCAGGATTCCAGGCTGTAGTCCTCCACATCCCGGTCCCCAAAGAGGATGCGGCCATCGTCGGGCTTGTACATCCGCTCCAGCAGCTTCAGTACAGTGGATTTACCCGCGCCGTTGGTGCCCACGATGGCCGTGACCTTGCCCCGAGGCAAACGGCAGGAAATATCGGACAGCACCGGCACGTCCTTATAGGCGAAGGAGACGTTCTCCAGAACGATGTCCTCCTCGCCGTCAACGGCCTGGCCGCCGCCTGTCTCATCCGCCTGCTCCAGCAGCTGGGACACCTTCTTCAGGGCGCCGTTGGCGCCGACGATGGAGCCGAAGGCCATGAACAGGTTGGACAGGTGGATCGACACCATGGACGAGAAGCCGTAGAAGACGATCAGCGTCCCCACGCTCAGCGTCCCTTCGGCCACCATCCTGCCGCCGGCCACAAAGGAGATGGCCAGGGACAGGCATCCCAGGGCCTGGATGCTGATGGCGATGTAGCCCACGGTGCTCTGGGAGTAGAGGTCGGTCCAGTATTGGCGCTTGAAGATGGCCCTGGACTTGTCCTTTTCAACTCCCTCGGTGCCCAGAGCCCGGATGAGCCGCAGATTGTGGACGTGCTCGGTCATGTAGCCCACGGTCTTGGCGGAGGCCCTGGTCCCTAAGAGGGAGGAGTGGTAGGAGAGAATGGAATAGATCGCGCCGATGCCGACGGTGCAGGGGATGATCAGCAGCGACCAGGTAGCAAGGCCGGTGTGGAATTTGAAAAGCTGGGTGAACGCCGTCACCGTGGCGTAGACCGTGGTGATGCAGCTGATGCCCACGGTGATGTAGGTGCTGGCGGAGCCGGGATCCGACGTGACACGGCTCACCAGGTCGTTGGCGCTCTCGGTGTCGTAGTAGCACAGGGGCAGGCGCATCAGCTTGTCCCAGATCTTCACGCGCACCCCCGCGCCGATCTTCTGATCCACCAGGCCGCCGTAATACGTCTCCAGCACGGTGGCGGCCACGGTGAGGGCCAGGTTCACCGCGTAGCGGACAAGCCTTTGCCCGTCTATGGCGTTCTGGCTGGCGTCGATGATGGAAGCCGTCAGCTCCACGCTGGCAAGCCCCAGAGTCACCTCGATCACCGACACGGTCAGGAGCACGAGCATGGAGATCCAGGGCAGTCTCACGCCCCGGAAGATATTGACGTAGCGTTTGATCGCCTTCATGCCTCCGCCTCCCTCTCTCTGGCCTGGGCGGCCACCATCTCGCCAAACAGCGGGCAGGCGGCCATCAGGCTGTCGTAGGTCCCCTGCCCCACCAGCTCCCCGTCCTCCAGGACCACGATCTTATCCACACTGCGGGTCAGGTTCAGATCGTGGGTGACCATGATGATGGTCTTGCCGGAGAAGGTAGTGAGCACAGCGTCCTGGACCCCCCTGGCCGTCTGGGCGTCCAGGGCCGAGGTGGGCTCGTCCAGCAGAAGCACGTCCGCGCCCCGCAGGAACTCCCGGGCCAGCACCAGCCGCTGGACCTGCCCGCCGGACAGGGAGCCGCCAGAGGGCGCGATGGGCGTATCCAGCCCCTGGGGCTGTTTTTCGATGTAGTCGGCTATGCCCGTGACCCGGGCGGCCTCCAGGATCTCCCCGTCCGTGACCTCACGGCCCACGCCGTAGGTCAGCGCCTCGCGCACGGTGCCGCTGAAGATCTCGGGCCGCTGCTGGACATAGGAGAAGCACCGCCGGTAGGCGTCCAGGGGCATCCTGCCGATGTCCACGCCTCCCAGGGTGATCTGGCCGCCGTCCGGGCGGTAGAAGCGCTCCAAAAGGTTCAGGGACGTGGTCTTGCCGCTGCCGCACAGGCCCACGATGGCCACGGTCTGGCCCTCCGGCACTGTGAAGGACACATCCCGGAGCGCCGGCTTGTCGCCGTAGGAGAATGTGACGGAGTCAAAGGCCACGTCCCGCCCCGTCTCGGGGATGGGCTCGTCGCCGGGGGCCTCCAGGTCCTCCTCCGGGGCGTCGTAGATCTTGGCCGCGCGGCAGAGGGCCGCCTTGACCATCTTGATGGCCAGCCACTCGTTGACCACATGGGACATGGTGTTGGTCAGCTCCTGGCTGAAGAGGAAGAACGCCACCCACTGGGTCATGTTGATCTTCTTCTGCTGGAGAAGCACCACGCCCAGCACAATGAGCAGGAACTGCTGGATAAAGTCGATGACCTGGATCATGGCCGAGGAGGCGGCGCCCACCTTGACCTCCTTCATGTTGGCCCGGGCCAGCTTATTCACCGTCCGCCGGCCGTTCTCCCGTTCGCTCTTTTCGTTGGTGAAGGTCTTGATGAGGGGCAGATTCCGCACCCGCTCCGCAAGATACCCGGTGAGGCCGCCGATCTCCTCGTAGATGCCGGCCTCCGCCTTGTAGAAGATCTTGCCCACGATGAGGGAGTATACGTACTTGATGGGCACAAAGGCGACGATGCCCACCACTAAAAGCCAGTGGTAGTTGCCGATGGTCCTGGTGGCCCGGTAGACGTAGTAGAGCTCCGGGATCAGGTAGATCATCAGATAGGTGGTCTGGTCGATGCCGTAGGAGATATCGCTGGTGACGGCGCTCATCAGCTCCGCCGGGTCGTTGCCGTCATAGAAGGACATATGGACCCGGAGCATCTTCCCCCACAGGTTGTCGCGGGCCCGCTTCACCGCCAGGCACGACGCCTGGGCAAAGAGCAGGTTCCAGACGGTCAGCACCACCGCGTAGGACACGTAGTAGAAGATGGTATCCCGCATGGCCGAGGCCTCCAGGCTCCCGCCCAGCAGCGACGCGGTGGAGGTGGGGATCCGAATGAGCAGCTCGTTCTGAACGAGGTTCACCGCGAAGGCCAACGCCACCCAGAGCCACGGGATGTGCGAGCGCTTGACCACCTGAAAGACGCTTTTCCAGCGTACCTCCGGGTTTCGCTCCCTTTTCTTTATTTTCATGATTCACTTCCCCCCTGAAAGGAAAGCGCCGCAGACGGAGGCGGCGCCTTTACTTGGACTTACTCCGCGGCCACCACGTCAATGAGATAGCCGCTGTAGATATCCGCGTCGAATTGGGCGTAGGTGGCGGCGTCCGCGTCGGCGTCAAGGCCGATGCCGTACCCGGCGAACTGGAGGATGGTGCCCTCCACCATCTCCTGGTCGTAGGAGAGAATGATCATAGAGGGGTCGTCCCCGTAAAGGGTGAAGTTCATATCGGAGCCGGCCATCTCCACAAAGGCGTCGTACATGGCCTTGGCGTTCTCGGCGGTGTCGCAGATGTAGATGTCGTCCTGCCGGACAGCCTTGCTGTCCTTGGCGTAGGTCAGGTGGTACTCCTTCTGGATGCCGTACTCCAAAAACTCGCTGAGGAGGGCGTTCTCGTCGTCGGGATTCACGTCCACCTGGCACAGATACAGGGTGTCGTAGTCCACGTCGGGAAGCTTATAGGTCCTCTGGCCGTCCAGCAGGCTGATGGCGTCGGTCTTATCACTGCCCTTGTCGGAGCCGCCGCCGGAGAACAGCCCGCACCCGGTCAGCGCCACTGTCAGCGCCAGCACCATGGCGACGCAGACTTTCATGCCTTTTTTCATTGTTATTCCCTCTTTTCTGAAATATTTGACCACTTTGAAAAAGTAAGTCATTTTCTTTTCTATATTACCAGTCATGACAAAGAATGTCAATAAAAACCGTGAGATTTACACGATTTTCCGCTAATTTATGCCGTTTTTGCGGAAAGCGGCCCGCAACACCGGCGGCGCGGCCGCGCACCCTGTACGGAAAAGGGGCTGTGAAAAGCCGGGCGATCCCCGTTTTTTTCACAGCCCCTGTATTCGGTTTTTTGAAAGGCTTACGCTTTTCCCTCCAGCTGTCTCTGCTGCTCGTGGAACTGCAGGGTGTAGAGCCGGTAATAGCGGCCCTTTTTGTGCAGCAGCTCCTGATGGGTCCCCTGTTCCCGGATCACGCCGTGGGACAGGAGAATGATGTTGTCGGAGTGCTGAATGGTGCTGAGGCGGTGGGCCACGATCAGCATGGTGCCGATGTTCTTCATCTTCTCTAAGGAGTCTTGAATGAGGATCTCCGTCTCCGTGTCGATGTTGGCGGTGGCCTCGTCCAGGATCATCACCTCCGGCCGGTGCAGGATGGTGCGGGCGAAGCTGAGAAGCTGGCGCTGGCCGGCGGAGAAGTTGTTGCCTCGCTCCCTGACCACCTCGTCAAGGCCGCCGTCCAGCTTATTGATGAAGTGGTCGGCGTTGACGTACCGGCAGGCCTGCCAGATCTCGTCGTCGGTGAAGGAGTCCTCCCGCAGGACGATGTTGGACCGGATGGTGCCGGAGAACAGGAACACGTCCTGGAGCATCTGGCCGAAGTGGCGGCGCAGAGAGGCGATCTTGATGTGCCTGATGTCGATGCCGTCGATGAGGATCTGGCCCTTCTGGATATCGTAGTTGCGGCAGATGAGGCTGAGGATGGTGGTCTTGCCGGAGCCGGTGGCGCCCACGAAGGCCACGGTCTCCTTTGGCTTCACGTGGAAGCTCACGCCCTTCAGCACCCACTCGCCGGGGACATAGGCAAACCAGACATCTTTAAACTCGATGTCGCCCTCGATGTGGTCCAGCTCGATGGCGTCCGGCTCGTCCGTCAGCTCCGGCTCCAGGTCGAAGATGGCGAAGATCTTCTCCGCCGAGGCGAAGGCGGACTGGAGCTGGTTGAACTGCTCGGCCAGGGTCTGGATGGGGTTGAAGAACTTGGAGATATACATATAGAAGGTGACCAGCGTGCCGCTCTCGATGGTCTGGCCCAAAAAGACGGTATTCCGGATGTATCCCCGGCCGCACAGATAGAGAAGGCAAAGCACGGAGCTGATGTACAGCATGTACACCATGGGCCGGAAGATGCCGAAGACCAGCGTCATGTTGCGCCGGGCGATGCGCAGACCGTTGGATTTCTCCAGAAACTCCTCCATCTTGGCGTCCTCCCGGTTGAAGATCTGGGTGATCTTGATGCCGGAGAGGTTTTCGCTGAGGTAGGTGTTGATGTCGGTGGTCCTGTCCTTCACCGTGCGGAACACCCGGCGGGTGAAGACCCGGAAGATGACGGTGAACAGCACTAAAAACGGGATGAAGCACAGCACCATCAGCGTCAGCTCCAGGTTCAAAATCAGCATGGCCGCCAGCACGCCCACGATGACGAAGACGTTGCGGATCATGTTCACCAGGATGTTGGTGAACATCATGGAGATGGCGTTGGTGTCGTTGGTGACGCGGGTCACCAGCTTCCCCACGGGGATCTGGTTCAGCTGGTTGTGGGAAAGGCTTTCGATGTGGGTGAACAGATCCTGGCGCAGAGCGGAGAGGATCTTCTGGCCCGTCTTTTGCAGGACGATGGACTGGAAATAGGTGCTGATCATGGAGACGATCAGGATGCTGGCGTAGAGGCCCACGCGGACGAACAGCTCCCGGAGCTCAAAGTCGTCCTTGATGACCGTCTCGATGTCGCCCACCAGGATGGGGGAGATGATGTCGTAGGCGATGGACACCATCATCATCAGGAGCACCGCCAGGAAGCTCTTCCAGTAGGGCTTGGCATAGGGCAGCATACGGGCCATGATCTCCCCGTCCGGCACGTTCCGGTCGAAGGTGACGGCGGCCTTTTTGTGCTTCAGCGTGGCGTAGGCGGCGATGAACAGCAGGGAGAACACCCCCACCACGGCACCCACGATGTACAGCGGCGCGAACTCACTCATGATGCTCGCCTCCCTCCTCCTCAAGCTTCTGGAGATCCACCATGTGCTTGTACGCCGGGCAGGAGGCGATCAGCTCCTCGTGGCTGCCCACGGCCGCCAGCTCCCCGTCCTCCAGATAGAGGATCTTGTCCATCCGTTCGATGGTGGAGATGCGGTGGGCGATGAGGATGGTGGTCTTCCCCTCCCGGGTCTTTTTCAGATTTTCCAAAATGGTCTTCTCCGTACTGGTATCCACGGCGGAGACGGAGTCGTCCAAAATCAGGATGGGCGCGTCCTTCAAAAGGGCCCGGGCGATGGAGATCCGCTGCTTCTGTCCGCCGGAGACGGTGACGCCGCGCTCGCCCAGCACCGTCTCATACCCCTCCGAAAACTCCCGGATGTTGTCGTCCACGTCGGAGAGGACGGCGGCCTCGACCACCTTCTCCATATCGGGCTTGCCGTTGGTAAAGGCGATGTTCCGGGCGATGGTGTCGGAGAAGAGGAAGTTGTCCTGGGGCACATAGGCGCAGGCGGCCCGCACATCGTGGATCTTCACGCCGTTCACGTCGTGCCCGTCCACAAAAACGGTGCTGTCGGGCACGTTGTAGGTGCGCAGGATAAGGTCCACCAGCGTGGTCTTGCCCGCTCCCGTGCGGCCCACCACGCCCACGCTCTCCCCCGCGCGGATCCGGAAGGAGACATCCTTCAAAACGTCATACTCCCCGCCGGGGTAACGGAAGGTCAGGTGCTTGAATTCGATATCGCCCCGGACATCCCGAAGCTCCGCCACGCCCTCCCGGTCGATCACGTCCTGCTTGGCGTTCAACAGCTCGCTGACGCGCTTCAGGGACGCCTTGCCGCGGCTCGTCATATCGATGAGCTCGGAGACGGCCATGATGGGCCAGACGATGGCGTTGAAATAGCCTATGTACTCCACCAGCTGTCCGGCGTTGAACACCTTCTCATGGACCAGCCAGCCGCCGTAGCCCAGCACCACGCAGATGACCGACTCCACAAAGAGCGTCACCAGAATGTGCAGCAGCACCGAGGCGCGGGTAAAGTCCACATTGGCCTTCTCATTCTCCTGATTGAGCTTTTTGAAGGCCCACAGCTCCTTGGCCTCCTTGACGAAGGCCTTGATGACGGCGATGCCGGAGAAGGACTCCTGGGAGAAGTCGGAGAGCTTGGAAAACGCCGCCTGGCGGATGTCCCACTTCTTCTCCATATAACGGCCCACCACGGTGCTGATGCCGAAGAGGAACACCATGGGGATCAGGGAGAAGAGGGTCAGCGTCCTGTCCATATTGAACATCTTGAAAATGGACAGGATGCCCAGCATCAGCGCGTCGGCCAGCATCAGAAGCCCGTTGCCGTAGCAGTCCTGGATGGTGTCCAGGTCGTTGGTGAAGAGGCTCATCAGATCCCCCACCTTGTGGACCTGATAGTACTGCTGGGACAGATCCTTGCAGTGGTCAAACATGCTGTTGCGGATCTCCGCCTCCACCCGCACGGCGGAGCCGAAGAAGCAGATGCGCCACAAAAACCGCCCGAAGACCATGCTGATGACCACCACCAGCATGGGCAGGCAGATCTCGTCCAGCAAAAAGTCCATGTCGAAGGGGCGCATGACGCCGTCCAGCATCACCTGGCCGTCGTTCATGCCGTTGACCACCATCTGATAGAGTCTGGGCACCACCAGCTGCATGTAGTCCACCACGCCCAGCGCCAGCAGGCCCAGCAGCAGGAGCGGCCCGTATTTGATGTAATATTTGTTGATGTGCTTTCCGAATATCATTTCCTGTCCCTCAACGTAAATGTCCTTCTCTTGCTCTTACAGAAAAAGTCCCCCACAGGAATTCCGCAACCCCCAAATTCCGCAGGGATTTGTATTATAGCATAATCAAATGCGCTTTTCCACACTTTTTTCAAAAAAATATTTGCGTTTCTTGCTGAAAAACCGTATAACTACGGTATAATTTTCAGGCAAAAGGCCGCCTCCCGGTTTTCGCCGGGAGGCGGCACAGTTCTTTATCCTTTTGTCTTAAGGTTTGTTGACGATCCCGGCGAAAACGGGGACGCCGTTGTTCGTGACCGTAAAGAGGAAGGGCCGGTCAAAGGTGATGTCCACCTCGTCGTCGGGAGGTTCGGCGGAGCCGCTCATCGCCGCCACCGTGTAGGCCGCGCCCACACAGCCCTCCTCGTCGATGCTCACCCGGGCCGCGTGGAGGATCTGAGAGAGGAAGACGTTGTTCTCCGGCGTGATGCTCTCCCCCATGACGGGTGAAAAATCGGCCTTGACCGGGTCGAACACCTCCGTGACCCCCAGGGCCTTCAGCTTCGGCCCGATCTCGCCGTTCTCCGTCACGTCGAATTTGGGCAGGGACAGGTTGACCTTCAGATATTTGCTCCCCACCGCGTCCCTGTCCACCGTGTCCGTGAGATAGCTCACGGCGGCGGGGTCGGCCAAGATCTCCTCTATGCTGACACCCTCATCCGGGAGAAGCAGCCGCATGGTGCCGCCGTACTCAAAGTCTTGCCTCACGGCGGAGAATTTGTCCGACCAGGAGTACCACGCGTCGGAGCTGTTGTGCATGAATTCACACGCCGTATCCCCGGCGGGGGCGTGGAACACACCGGTATCCGTTCTTTTGGGGTTGAAGCCGGCATCCCACTTGTCCTTGAAAAGCACCGTCGTGGCCAGGGCCAGGGCGGTATCCGCGTCCAGATCCACCCCGTTCGCCGCGTCCTCTAAAAGCCCGCCGGTGTGGGCGTTCAGCCATTTTTGCAAAAAGCCGTTATAGTCGCCGCCGCCCATCTCCCCCCGGTAGGAGGATGCGTAGTAGCTCTCCGCCAAACGCTCTAAGGGCGCTGTCACATAGTCTACGTCGTCCCGGAGCCACACCGAGGCGGCCAGACCCAGGGTGTAGCTGCCGTCGTCGTTGTAGAGGGCGTTCCAAACCCGGTTGGCCTGGGCCCGCAGAGCCTCCACGCTGTCCGCGCCCAGGACGTCCAAAATCTCCTGCCGGCTCGTCCCCTCGGTGATCTCCGACAGCATCCCCAGCGCCAGGTAGACGCTCACCGGCGAGCAGACGGTGTTGCCGTCCCCGGCGCCCGTCAAAAGCGCCGGCACCAGCCTGCGCTCCCAGACCGCCAGGGCGTCCCACTCCTCCTGGGTCAGCTGCCGCGCCAAGAGAGCCTCCAGCCAGGCGTCAAACTGCTCCTCGTCCATTTCCAGGGTGAGGTCGTCTATCTCCGGGTACCGGGGACGGTCCGGGTACCGGGCCTCCGCCAACGTCGCCGCCTCCCTGCCGGAGGGGGTGGGGCCGCCGGGATCCGCACCCCGCCGCCCCGCCAGCGCCGCCACGCTCCCGGCAAGGACCGCCACCGCCAGCACAGCCGCCAGGGCGGCGGGCCAGCGTTTTCTCTTCTTTGTCTTCTTCGCGTTGTCTATCAGGTCGTCACGGATATTTGTGACGCCGTCGTACAGATCTTCAGGCTTCATTGGTAAATTCCTCCTTCTCCAGGATCTCCCGCAGGGAAAGGCGCAGACGCCGGAGCCGCTGGGCGAGGGTGTTGGCCCGCTCCCCCGCGTCCCGGGCCAGCTCCTCCAGGCTCTCCCCGTAGAAATACCGGCGGACAAACAGCGCCCGGTCCCGCTCCGGGAGGGTATCCAGCCAGCGGGAGATGACGCGTCCCAGCTCCCGGCCCTCCATCTCCCGCTCCACGTCCGCCCCCGAGGGGATGGCCTCCGCAAGCTCGTCAAGCTGGGTCTCCAGGGCCGCGTACCGCTTTTCCGCCCTGTTTTTCCGGAACCGGGAGACGGCCAGGTTCCGCGTCAGCCGCCCTAAAAACGCCTTCAGGGATTCCGGGCTCTCCGGCGGGATGGCGTTCCAGGCGGCCAGATACGTGTCCGTGACGCACTCCTCCGCGTCCCGCCGGTCGTCCAAAAGGCGGGAGGCCAGGGCGGAGACAAACCCGCCGTATTTGGCTCTCGTCTCCCCGATGGCGCTCTCGTCCCGGTCAAAATAGAGCTTCACGATCCGGCTGTCCTCCACGCGCCCACCCCCTCTCGTTTGTTTGACGGCCCGTCACCCTTCAAGTCGCAAATCGGGGACGGATATGACAGATTTTTATGATTTTTTCGGTCTCCCCTAAAAATCCCCCTCGGCCTCCAGGAGCGTCCTCAGCTTATCCAGCGCCTTTTTCTCGATGCGGGAGATATAGGAGCGGGAGATGCCCAGCTTCTCCGCCGTCTGCTTCTGGGTCAGGCGCGGCCCGCCCAGAAGACCGTAGCGCAGCGTCACCACCTGCCGTTCCCGGGGCTCCAGGCCGTTCTCCACAAAATACCGCAGCCGCCCGTAGACCTCCTGGGAGCTGAGCCGCTCAAAGACGTCGTCCTCGGCGCAGATGACGTCCATCAGGGAGAGGTTGCCCCCGTCCCCGTCCGCGTCGATGGAGTCGGACAGGGAAAGATCCCCGGCGCTCTTGCGCTGGCTTCTGAAAAACATCAGGATCTCGTTCTCGATGCACCGGCTGGCGTAGGTGGCCAGCCTTACGCCCTTGTCCGGCTTGTAGGTGGAGATGCCCTTGATGAGGCCGATGGTGCCGATGGAGATGAGGTCGTCCTGGTCCCTGGTCCTGGTGTAATATTTCTTCACGATGTGCGCCACCAGGCGCAGATTGTGCTCGATAAGCGTGTTCCGGGCCTCCTGGTCCCCGGCGGCGGCCCGCTCCAGACACTCCCGCTCCCGCGCCTCCGAGAGGGCCTTGGGGAAGGAGCCGGCGGGGTTGGTCACCCGCAGAAGCAGGAAGGGATAGCTGAGAAGTGAGGCGAAAGCAATAGACAGCAAGTTATTTCACCACCGATCGATAATTCCTGCCTACTATATTCCGCCCGGATTTGTCCCTATTCCCCCTTTTTCCGGCCCGCTGCCCCCCGTCCGGGGGGGCAAATACTTTTCCACGCTGTAGTATTATTCGAATATCCCTGTAAATCACCACGCCGCGTCTTTTTCGTCTCTTATGAGGCAAATTTAACTTTAAAGCACGAAAGAGGCCGGCTTTTTCCCTGAAATGAGGAAATTTTTTTAATTTTTCGTCAGTTTTTTTAAGGAAAACTCTTGAAATATTTTAATAAATATGTTAATCTATCATTGGTTGAAGGGGTTTTTTCATCACGCAATGCAAAGCAATCCCTTTTTCCCGATTTATTTGCCCGCGCCAAGGCACTTTTGTGCCGTCACTCTTATGGAGGGGAGCCCCATGCCAAGAGCGGCGGGACGGGTATCTTTGATGCCCGTCCCGGGGGCGTCTCTCCGCATCTCACCCCTCTCCCCCGGCTTTGCCGGGGGAGTTTTTTATGTCGGGCAAAGGCCTGACGGCCTTTGCCCGACAAGGGGAACGTGCGGGTAAATGACGCAAAATTAGAATTTTGTGCCATTTATCCTGCTGTCTTGCTGCGCGACCAGTTTGAGAACTGGTCACTTGCAAGACAAAAGGGATTTTTTGCAAGGCACATGTCCTTGCAAAAAATATTCAACTTGTTTTTTGACAGACTGTTTCCCCCGGCCCGACCGGGGTCAGCGACCGGTTATTTTCCAGAATTTTATCAAAATTTAAGGTTTCCCTTCTTTACCTGGCCGGAAATTCATGCTATACTGGTGGTCGCGGATACTGTTCTGTCCGCTTTCCGTTTCACGAAAGGTGGATTCCCTTGCGAGATCTGATTCCCCGATACGCCCGCCGGCCCCTGGTCCTGATGCTTCTCTATAACTGCTGTGTTTATTGGCTGACCCGGTCCTTGACCGCCGGGGCCGTCCATCACGACCTCACCGTGGGGCTCGACCGGGCCATCCCCTTTGCGCCCCCCTTTATTATCATCTACATTTTGGCCTATGTCCAGTGGGTGGCGGGGTATATTGTCATCGCCCGGGACTCCCCGGAGCGGTGCTTCCGGGTGATCTCCGGGGAGATGCTGACGAAAACCGCGTGTCTCCTCTTTTTCCTGTTCCTCCCCACCGTCATGACGCGGCCGGAGGTGACGGGGACCGACATTTTCTCCCGGATCACCGGCCTCATATACGCCCTGGATTCCCCCGACAATCTCTTTCCCTCCATCCACTGCGTGGAATCGTGGATCTGCTTCCGCGGCATCTTGGGCGCGAAGACCGCCGGGCGCTGGTACAAGCTCTCCATGCTGGTCTTCTCGCTCCTTGTCTTCGCCTCCACGCTGCTGGTCAAGCAGCATGTTTTTGTGGATGTGATCTCCGGCGTCGCCCTGGCGGAGCTGGGGCAGCGGCTTGCCCGCCGCTTTGACACGGGCCGGATTTTTCAGCGCTCCGGCGCGGGGAGGGGGCGTACAGTCTCATGAACGACACCGGTAAATCGCCCCGCTCCAAGCTCTGGTGGTCCCTGCTCTTCTTCGCCATCGCGGGCTTCAGCGTCTATTTCATCGTCTCACGGAGCCGGGATTTCACCCTGGCCTCCTTCTCGGAATTCATACGCCGCGCCGACCCTCTCTGGCTCCTGTGCGCCCCGCTCGCCATGCTTGTCTACATCGTCAGCGAGGGCGAGGCGGTGCGGACCGCCGTGACGGCCTTCGGCTTTCGTCCCAATCACCGGCAGGCGTTCATTTACGCCGCGTCGGATATCTATTTCTCCGCCATCACCCCCTCCGCCACAGGCGGCCAGCCCGCCTGCGCCTGGTTCATGATGAAGGACGGCATCCCGGTGCTCATCTCCACAGTGGCCCTGCTCATCAACCTCACCATGTACACCGCCTCCATCCTGGTGCTGGGCCTGGCGGCTCTGGTGACCCAGCCCCAGGTGCTGGGCTCCTTCGGCGGCCTTTCCAAACTCCTGATCGCCGTGGGCTTCGCGGCCCAGGCGGCGCTGGCGGGCTTTTTCCTCCTGCTTCTGTACAGGGAAAAGCTTCTCCACCGGATCTGCTCCGGGGCCATCCATCTGGCCTGCAAGCTCCGGCTTATCCGCCACGAGGAGCGCCGGCAGGAGGCCCTGGACGAGCACATGGAGACGTATCTGCGGGGCGCGAAAATGGGACTGGCGCATAAAAAGGCACTGGTGCGCGTCTTTTTCCTCAATCTTCTCCAGCGGTTCTCGGTGCTGTGCGTGCCGTTCTTCCTGTGTCTGGCCTCCGGCGGCGGCTTTGTCAGGGCCGCCAGGGTCTGGGCCGTCCAGTGCTTTACCGTGCTGGGCGCCACCTTCGTCCCCATCCCCGGCGGCATGGGCGTGTCGGACTATCTGATGCTGGACGGCTTCGGCAGCTTTCTCTCCCCGGCGGATCTGGTGGATTTTGAGCTTCTCACCCGCGCGCTCTCCTTTTACATGTGCGTGGTGTTCTGTGGGATCGCGACGCTGGTCAAATTTATACTGTTAAAAAAGAGGGACAAAGCATGATCGGATTTTATGACTACACGGTGATCCTCACCTATCTGAGCCTGCTCTCGGCCTGCGCGGGGATCATCGTCTCCCTGGCCGGGCCGGGGCATCCCTACATAGGCACCTTCTTCCTCCTGGTCTGTGGCCTGTGCGACGCCTTTGACGGCAAGGTGGCCAGACGCAAGAAGGACCGGACCGACGCGGAGAAGGCCTTCGGCATCCAGATCGACTCCCTCTCAGACCTTGTGGCCTTCGGCGTCCTGCCGGTGGCCATCGGCGCCGCCATGCTGCGCTGGTCCCCCATCATGCTCTGGGTCCGGGACAACACCCCCGGCCCAGTCTACGCCGCGGTCAACGTGGCGCTGATGGCCATCCTGATCCTCTTCGCCCTGGCCGCGCTCATACGTCTGGCGTACTTCAACGTCACCGAGGAGGAGCGCCAACGGGTGGAGGGCGGCGTCAGAAAATATTACCAGGGCATGCCCGTCACCACCGTGTCCCTGATCTTCCCCTTCATCCAGCTTCTCCAGTACATCATCCCCGCCGACGTGACCATGATGTACTTCGCCACCGCCGTGCTCTGCGGCTTCGCCTTCCTGGTCCCCGTCCAGATCCGCAAGCCGGGCCTCCGGGGCATTTTGCTGATGGTGGCCATCGGCGCGGTGGAATTTTCCCTGATGCTGTTGGGGAGGCTCCTGAAATGACGGCCCTGGGCTTCCTCTACGGCACGGTTCCCGGGCGGCTGTGTCTGAAGGCCCTGACACGCCCCGGCCTTTCCCGGGCCGTGGGCCGTTTTCTGGACGCCCCCGCGTCAAAATTTCTCATCGGCCCCTTTGTGAAAAGGGCGAAGATCGACCTGTCCCAGTTCGAATCCGACGGCTTCACCTGCTTCAACGACTGCTTCTCCCGGCGGATCAAGGACGGGAAACGGCCCGTGGACGCCGCCCCCGGCGCCCTGATCTCCCCCTGCGACGGGCTTTTGACGGTCTATGACATCGCGGCGGACACGGTTTTTCCGGTCAAGCAGTCCTCCTACACCCTGCGGGAGCTTCTGGGCGGCGACCCCGTCTCTCACCTCTTTGAAAACGGTACGGCCCTGATCTTCCGGCTGTGCGTGGACGATTACCACCGGTACTGCTATGTGGATTCCGGCGTAAAAGGTGAAAACATCCGCCTCCCCGGCGTCCTCCACACGGTCCGTCCCCTGGCGCTGGAGCGCGTGCCCGTGTTCGTCCAAAATACCCGGGAGTACACGGTCATCGACTCGGCCGCCTTCGGTCCCCTTGTCCAAATGGAGGTGGGGGCGCTGCTGGTGGGGCAGATCAAAAACCATCAGGGCCCCGGCCCCGTCACCCGGGGCGTGGAAAAGGGCATGTTCCTCTACGGCGGCAGTACGGTCATCGTCCTTCTGGGGCCGGGCCGCGCCGTTCTGGATCCGCTCTATCTCGACCACTCCCGCCGGGGGATCGAAACCCCGGTGCGGTATGGCCAGCGGATCGGCGACGCCACGTGACTTTATAAGACTGCGCGTCCCCCCCTGTCAAAAAAGCCCGCCGGAGCATTTCCGGCAGTCCCCGCGGCCTTACGCCGCGGCTTTTTTCTTGCTTTCAGGAAAGCCTTATGATATACTACATAAATAGTGATATTTTGCGGTCATTGGGAGGATCACAGATGCACAGAGAGAGAAGCAAGCGGTGGGCGGGGCTCCTGGCGGCCCTGGCCCTGTCAGTATCCCTTGCCGGCCCCGCGCTGGCCGCCGGCGGCACGATCCCGGCGGACCGTCTGGCGGCGGGAGAGGCGGCGGCGCGGGCCCTTTATGACATGGGCCTTCTCCACGGCACCGGCGTGGACGAGGGCGGTTCGCCTGTTTTCAGTCTGGAGGCCGTGGGCAACAGGGCCGACTCCCTGACCATGCTGGTGCGCCTTCTGGGCGGCGAGCCGGAGGCCCTGAGCGCCAACTACACCCATCCCTTCGGGGACTCCTACGGCTGGATGAGCCCCTATGTGGGCTACGCCTACGTCTACGGCATCACCAACGGCACCTCCCCAGGCCCCGAGGGCGTCTACGGGGCGGGCACCTTCTCCCCCGCCGAAAACATCCCCTGCCGGGACTTCGTCACCTGGATCCTCCGCGCCCTGGGCTACGCCAACGTGGACTGGGCCTCCCCCTGGGCGCTGGCGCGGGAGGTGGGCCTCTCCTACCCGGAGAGCGACGTCTTTTACCGGGCCGACATGGCGGTGACGGCCCTCTCCGCCCTGGACTGCCGGACGGTCAACGGGATCTCCCTCCGCCAGCGGCTCATCAGCTCCGGCGTGATCCCCGACGACTCCCCGGCGGAGACGCCCGCCCCGCCGGAGGAGCTTCCGGACGACCTGCCCGACGACCCCACCGACGACCAGCACAACTATGAGGGCGAAGACCTGCCCGACGGGCCCGTTGACGACGATACCCAGCCCATCCGCTTCACCCCCGGCCCGGTCTACGACTACGTCACCGGCGTCACAGTGGGCGATCTCTCTTATCTCCCCTCCGCTCTCGCCCAGGCGGCCAGGGGCCGCGCGCCCTCTATCGTGGTCAGCACCCCCTCCGGCAAGGCCATAGAATACGCCGCGAACCTCCCGGCGTGGGAGGCGGCGCTTTACGATATGAGCGACGTGACCGGCGCC
>CANRMY010000010.1 GCA_947631845.1 uncultured Oscillospiraceae bacterium
CCATTCCTCCATGTTTCTCACCTCATGGACTATTTTACCATGTTTGAGGGGAAAAGGGAAGGTTTTTTGACAGACTGCCGCAGGGGCCGCCGAAAGGCGGCCCCTGCCTTTTGAATCCCCGGAAATCCACCGCACAACGCACCCGTAGGGGCCGGACACCTGGCCGGCCCGACGCACCGTCGAATTTCTGAACGGCCACCCCACAACACTGTACGGGCCGCCGGCGTCGTCGCGGAACCGGCTTAACCTCGGGCTCCAAGTATTCGCCCTCAGGCGCATGGTTCGCTCCTCCTTTCCCCATCGGGCAACGGCCCGATGGGGGCCCCAATGCGGCCCGTACGGCGTTTAACGGGAGATTTGTGTGAAGTCGAAGGACGGGCCGGCCGGGTGTCCGGCCCGTACGATCGGTACGCCATCTTTCCCCTCCCCATTTTCTCCTTCCCATTCGGTAAAAATTGTGCTACAATGGGAGAAACAAGAGGAAAGGGGGGGGCGGCGCCGTGGGCGTGCTGGATACGGAGGTCCAATTCATCAAGGGCGTGGGGGAGCAGAGGGCCAAGGCCTTCGCCAAGCTGGGCGTGGAGACGCTCAGGGATCTGGTGATGGCCTTTCCGCGCGCCTATGATGACCGGACGGCGGTCAAGACCATCGCGGAGCTTCAATTCGGGGAGATGTGCTGTGTCAGTGCCACGGTGGCCGCGCCGGCCAGGCTCAGCCGGGTGCGGAAGGGCCTGGACATCACCAAATGCCCGGTGGTGGACGAGACGGCCCGGATGACCGTCACCTTCTTCAACCAGAGCTACGTGGGGAAGAATCTGATTCCCGGCGAGAGCTATATCTTCTACGGTCGGGTGGGGGGCCGCATCGGCGCGCCGGAGATGCAAAACCCGGTGATGGAGCGGGAAGCCCTGCCGCCGGCCTTCACACGCCGCATCGTGCCCGTCTACCGGATGACCGCCGGCCTGTCCCAGCGGGTCTTCGCCAACGCCGTCCGCCAGGGCCTGGAGAAATGCGGCGAGGAGCTGCCCGAACAGCTGCCGGAGAGCGTCCGCAAGCGCTATCAGCTGGCCCAGACCCGGTTCTCTTATGAAAATATCCACTTCCCCCGGGACGCGGAGAGCCTGGAGCTGGCCCGCCGGAGGCTCATCTTTGAGGAATTTTTCGTTCTCAGCTGTACCCTGGCCTTTATGCGCTCCCGCCAGCGGGAGAAGTCCGGCAAGCGGGTGCGCGTGCCGGATATGGCTCCCTTCTATAAGGCCCTGCCCTACGCGCTGACGGGGGCCCAACAGCGGGCCGTGGACGATATTTTGCGGGACCTGGCGGGGGAGCGCCCCATGTCGAGGCTGGTGCAGGGGGATGTGGGCTCCGGCAAGACGGCGGTGGCCGCCGCCGCGGCCTACGCGGTGGTTCAGGACGGCCGTCAGGCGGCTTTTATGGCCCCTACGGAGATTTTGGCGGAACAGCACTACCATACCCTCACAGAGCTCCTGACGCCCCTGGGCGTCCGTGTGGGCCTTCTCACCGGGGGCCTGACGGCCAAGCGGAAGCGGGAGGAGCAGGGGAGGCTTAAATCCGGCGAGACCCAGCTCGTCATCGGAACCCACGCCCTCCTGTCCGAAAGCGTGGAATTTGCCGACCTGGGCCTGATCATCGCCGACGAACAGCACCGCTTCGGCGTCCAACAGCGGGCGGCCCTCTCCGACAAGGGCGACGCGCCCCACGTGCTGGTCATGTCCGCCACACCCATCCCGCGCACCCTGGCGCTCATCGTCTACGGGGACCTGGACGTGTCCGTTATCAACGAGCTGCCCCCCGGCCGCCGGACCGTGGAGACGTATCTGGTGGGGGAGGACAAGCGCCAGCGGCTCTATGCCTTTGTCCGTAAGCACGTGGCCCAGGGCCGTCAGGTGTTCATGGTCTGTCCGGCGGTGGAGGAGTCGGAGGAGAACCCGGACGGGCTCAAATCCGTCAAGGAGTATGCCAAAGAGCTGTCCGAGAAGGTCTTCCCCGATCTGCGGGTGGCCCTGGTCCACGGGAAGCTGAAGCCCAAGGAGAAAAACGAGGTGATGGCCTCCTTCGCGGCGGGGGACATCGACATCTTAGTGGCTACCACGGTCATCGAGGTGGGCGTGGATGTGCCCAACGCCACGCTGATGGTGGTGGAGAACGCCGACCGGTTCGGCCTCTCCCAGCTCCACCAGCTCCGGGGGCGCGTGGGGCGCGGGCCGTATCAGTCCACCTGCGTGCTGATCCGCGCCGGTGGGGGCGAGGCCGCCACAGAGCGCCTCCGGGCCTTCTGCCGGACAAACGACGGCTTCAAGATCGCCGAGGAGGACCTGGCGATCCGCGGCCCCGGCGACTTCTTCGGCTCCCGCCAGAGCGGCCTGCCCGATATGAATATCGCCAGCTTCGCCACGGACCTGGACATGCTCCGATCCGCTCAGGCCGCCGCCAAGGAGCTGCTGGAGGACGATCCCGGCCTTGCAAAGCCCGAGAACGCCCCCCTCCGGGAGAGCGTATCCCGGATGCTGGAAAAAAACAGGGGGACATTGAATTGAGGTTACCGGAAAAGCTTGAAAAGCTCCTGGGCGGCGCGGAGGGCCTTATGGACGCGGTGGGTCTGTCCGGCGCGTCCGTGTGGCTCTACCCGGAGGCCGTGCTGAAGATCTCCCGCGACGACGATGCCGCCCGCCGGGAGGCCGAAATTATGACGTGGCTGCGGGGGAAGCTCCCCGTGCCGGAGGTGCTGGCCTGTGAGCGGGAGGGGGGCTGTCAATACCTGCTGATGACCCGTCTGCCCGGAAGGATGCTGTGCGACGCGGACATTCTGGCCGACCCGCGCCTTGTCACCGGCCTTCTGGCCGATGCGCTGGAGGCGGTGGGAGCGGTGGACATCGCGGGGTGCCCGTACCTGGCGGATCTGGACACGGAGCTGGCCATTGCCAGGGAGCATGTGGAGAGGGGAGAGGTGGACGTCGCCAACACCGACCCCGCCACCTTCGGCCCCGGCGGCTTTAAGGATCCGGAGCACCTGCTTTCCTGGCTGGAGGACAACCGCCCGGAGGAGGAGCGGCGCTTCACCCACGGGGATATGTGCCTGCCCAACATCTTCACCGAAAACGGCAAGCTCTCCGGCCTTCTTGACCTGGGCGGCGCGGGAGTCGGCGACCCCTACCGGGACTACGCCATCGCCCGCCGGAGCCTTCACGACAACCTGGACGGCCATTACGGCCATTCCGCCCCCGGCTTTGACGCAGATGTACTTTTTGACATTCTTGGCCTGTCCCCAAACCCGGACAAGCTGCGCTATTACGCGCTCCTGGACGAGCTGTTTTAAGGTTGTCCGCCTTATAGGCGGATGGGGATTTGCTTTCTCCTCTTTTGTGTTGACAAAAGAGGAGAAAGCAACAAAGAGGAGAAAAACAACGGGGCGGGGATCGTTACCCCGCCCCATTCATATCCGCGCATCCTTGTGACGAATGGCCTCTGCGCCTAACCCGTTTAGCCGCTCACAGCTCATTTAACGAACCTATCACTTCTATTTAACCCGCGCTGCTACGGCTGTGATAATGGGGTACTGTAGGGGCCGATGACCACATCGGCCCACACACCCGGGGAGCGCACGCTCAAAACAGGAGCAACGCTAACGTTCACCACACGATTAGAGTCGTAGCAGCGCGGGTGAAAGAGGACATCACGCCTTAGAGACAGAGCGGTGAGCGGCTAAGCGGGTTAAACGATCTTCCATTCGTCTACGTACCGCGCGGATATGAATGGGACCATGGGTATCGATCACCTCCGCGGCAGCCGTTCCGCCGAAATAAAGCTTGGGCCCGGTTTACCACCGGGCCCAAAATAAATCTTTTCTCTTTTTGCAAGCTTTTTCTCTTTTCCATTTCGGGAAAAGAGAAAAAGCTGATTTTCCCTGCCCTTTTAAGGGCGGAAACCTTATAATCCCCTGCCGGGGCTAGGCGCCCCGCCCTTGTAAGGGCAAATATTAATTATTTAGCCTCTTTCTTGGAGAGCAGGAGGTTGGTGAGGATGCCCAGGATCAGGGCGCAGGCCACCTCGGTGATGGTGACCTTGCCGAAGGAGACGGCCATGCCGCCCACACCGGCGATGAGGATCACGGACACCACGAAGAGGTTGTGGTTGTCGCCCAGATCCACGTGCTGAATCATCTTAAGGCCGGAGACGGCGATGAAGCCGTAGAGGGCGATGCAGACGCCGCCCATGACACAGCTGGGGATGGTGGCCAGGAAGGTGGCGAAGGGGCCGAAGAAGCTGATGACCATGGCCAGGATGGCGGTGTAGAGGATGGTGATCACAGAGGCGTTTCCGGAGATAGCCACACAGCCCACGCTCTCGCCGTAGGTGGTGTTGGGGCAGCCGCCGAAGATGGCGCCGGCGAAGGAGCCCACGCCGTCGCCCAGGAGTGTGTTGGCCAGGCCGGGGTCCTTCAGGAGGTCCTGACCGATGATGGAGGACAGGTTCTTATGGTCGGCGATGTGCTCGGCGAAGACCACGAAGGCCACGGGCACATAGGCCACAGCCAGGGTCGCCAGATACGTACCGTTCAATTCCTTGAAACCCTTGAAGGCGGTGAGGAAGGTGAAGTCGGGCACCCAGGTCATCTGGGAGAAGAGGTCAAGGTTGACGATGAGGAGCGCGTCGTTGCTGGTGGCGCGGCCGATGAGGGTGAACACCAGAGCCAGAACATAGCCGGCCAGGATGCCGATGATGAAGGGGATCATCTTTACCATCTTCTTGCCGTAGACGGAGCAGATCATGGTGACAGCCAGGGTCACAAGTCCGCAGAGCATCGCCAGATACGGGGAGCACAGCATCACGCTGCCGCCGTCCTCCAGGATCTTCGTGACGTTGCCGGTGGAGAGGTCGCCGATGGCGTTGCCGGCCAGGGAGAGGCCGATGATGGCCACGGTGGGCCCGATGATCACGGGAGGCATGAGCTTGTCCACCCACTTGACGCCGACGGCCTTGATGACAATGGCGATGACTACATAAACAAGGCCGGCCATCAGCGCGCCGATGATCAGTCCGGCGTACCCCAGCTGGGCGGAGACCCCGCCGGCGAAGGCGGCGGCCATGGAGCCCAGGAAAGCGAAGGAGCTGCCCAGGAACACGGGGCTTTTGAACTTAGTGAAGGCGAGATAAACAAGCGTCCCCACGCCCGCGCCGAAGAGAGCGGCGGTCTGGCTCATGCCGTTGCCGACGATCCGCGGCACCGCGATGGTGGCCGCCATGATGGCCAACAGCTGCTGGATGGCGAAGACCAGGGTCTTGGCGAAGCCGGGCTTGTCCTTGATGTTGTAAGTAAGATTCATGCTGTTTTTCCTCCCCTTTGAACGTAAAGTTGATAAGATTTGGAATCACGCTGTTGAAAATATAGCACCGTATCCGCGCCCGTGTCAAGGGAATCGCCGTAACGGATCTATTTTTGTCGAAAAAGATAAAAAAACTGCTGAATACGCGCGAAAATCGGTATAAAATTCTTTGCCGGAAACAGTTGCAATGGACCGGTAAAAGGTTTAAAATAAATATGTATTTTCACTCTGGAGGGATAAATCAATGAAGACCCCTTTCGCGACTAAGGAGAAGTTCCAGGAAATCGCGGCGGAATACGGCACGCCCATCCACATCTACGACGAGCGCGGCATCCGTGAGAACGCCCGCCGCCTGAACCGGGCGTTTTCCTGGAATCCCGGCTACAGGGAGTATTTCGCCGTCAAGGCGACGCCCACACCGAAGATCCTGAAGATCCTGAAGGAAGAGGGCTGTGGGGTGGACTGCTCCAGCCTCACCGAGCTGATGATGAGCGAAAGATGCGGTTTTTCCGGCCATGATATCATGTTCTCCTCCAACGAAACGCCCGTGGCCGACATGAAAAAGGCCCGGGAGCTGGGGGCGTACATAAACCTGGACGACTACACCCACGTCAAGTTCTTAAACGACATCTGCGGCATCCCCGAGACTATCTGCTGCCGCTTCAACCCCGGCGGCGTGTTCTCCGTGGCCAACCAGATCATGGACAATCCCCGGGACGCCAAGTACGGCATGACGAGAGGGCAGATGAAGAGCGCCTACCGGGATCTGCTGGCCCTGGGCGCCAAGGATTTCGGCATCCACGCCTTTTTGGTGTCCAACGCCACCTTCAACGAGTACTATCCCATGATGGCCCGCCAGCTCTTCCAGCTGGCCGTGGAGCTCCATCAGGCCACCGGCGCGCACATTGAGTTCGTGAATCTGTCCGGCGGCATCGGCATCCCGTACTATCCCGATCAAACCGCCCCCAACATCGAGCTTATCGCCGCCGGCGTCCGGGAGGCGTACAACGAGATCCTTGTGCCCGCCGGGATGGGGGATGTGAAGATTTTCACCGAGCTGGGCCGGTACATGCTGGGCCCCTACGGGTGCCTGCTGACCCGCGCCATCCACGAGAAGCACATCTACAAGGAGTACATCGGCGTGGACGCCTGCGCCTGCAACCTGATGCGCCCGGCCATGTACGGCGCGTACCACCACATCACCGTCCTGGGGAAGGAGGACGCGCCCCACGACCACCTGTACGACGTGGTGGGGAGCCTGTGCGAGAACAACGACAAGTTCGCTATCGACCGGGAGCTGCCCGAGATCGACACCGGGGATCTACTTGTTATTCACGACACCGGCGCCCACGGCCACGCCATGGGCTATAACTACAACGGCAAGCTTCGATCCGCCGAGGTGCTCCTGCGTGAGGACGGCACCACCGAGCTCATCCGCCGCGCCGAGACCCCGGATGATTATTTCGCTACGATGATCTTCTGAAAAAGGTTTCCGCCCTTATAGGGCGGAGGGGGTACGCTTTCTTCTCTTTTGTGTTGACAAAAGAGAAGAAAGCTTCAAAGAAGAGAAAAGCAAATGGGGCGGGGGATCGTTACCCCGTCCCATTCATATCCGCGCGGTACGTCGTCGCATTGTCTCTGCGTCTAACCCGCTAATCGCTCACAGTTCTATCAACAGAGTCATCGTTTCTCTTTCACCCGCGCTGGCGCGGCGGGTAACGTGCGGTTTCTGTAGGGGCCGATGACCCGCTCGGCCCACACGCCGCACTTCCGTACGGGCCGGACACTGGCCGGCCCGTGTATCGAATTTCTAAACAGCCACCCCTCAACGCCGTACGGGCCGCCGCCCACGGCGGCCCACAAATTCCCGGCGCATTACGTTAAACATGCCCGCACAACAATACCGGACCTCCCTCGAGAGGTCCGGTATTTCTTATCCTTATTCGCTTATTGATCCTCGTGGTTCTGCCAGGATTCCGGCTGGGTGAGGTTCTTCTCCTCCAGCTCCACGCGGCGGGCGTCTTCCAGGGCCTGGGCCCGAATCTCCTGCATAATGGCGGGCTCCTCCGGCTGGGGCTCCTTCGTCTCCAGCTCCTCGGGGGTGGGGACGCGGCCATGCTCGATGAGGTATTTGAACTGCTCGCCGGACATGGACTCGTGCTCCAGCAGATATTCGGCGCTGATGCGGACGATATCGGCGTGCTGGGTCAGGATCTCCTCGCACTTTTTGGAGGCCTCGTCAAAGATGCGCTTGACCTCCTCGTCGATCATGGCCGCCGTCTCCTCGGAGTAGGACTTGGTGGTGCCGAAGTCCCGGCCGATGAAGATGGAATGGTCGGAGCTGTCATAGCTGATGGGGCCCAGCCGGTCGCTCATGCCGTAGCGGGTGACCATGGAGCGGGCTATGTTGGTGGCGGACTGGATATCGCCGGACGCGCCGGTGGAGATATCGTCCAAAAACAGCTTCTCGGCGATGCGTCCGCCCAGGCTCATGACGATGTCCTCAAACATCTCGGACCGGGACTGGTAATTTTCCAGATCCTCCTCGGGCCTGAACAGGGTATAGCCGCCGGCCTGGCCGCGGGGGATGATGGTGATATAGTGGACCGGGTCGGTGTGCTCCAAGAACATGCCGGTGACGGCGTGGCCGGACTCGTGGTAGGCGGTGAGCTTCCGGGCCTTGTCGGACATCTTCCGGGATCTCTTCTCCGGGCCCATCTGCACCTTCAAAATGGCCTCGTCCACGTCGGCCATGGTGATAAAGGGACGGCAGTTCCGGGCGGCCAGCAGGGCGGCCTCGTTCATCACGTTCTCCAGATCCGCGCCGGTGAAGCCGGGGGTGCCCCGGGCGATGCTGGCAAGATCCACGTCGTCCCCCAGGGATTTGCCCCGGGAGTGGATCTTCAAAATGGCCTCGCGGCCCTTCACGTCGGGCACGCCCACAAAGATCTGCCGGTCGAAGCGGCCGGGGCGCAGCAGGGCGGAATCCAGGATATCGGCCCGGTTGGTGGCCGCCATGACGATGACGCCCTCGTTGGTGTTGAAGCCGTCCATCTCCACTAAGAGCTGGTTCAAAGTCTGCTCGCGCTCGTCGTGTCCGCCGCCAAGGCCCGAGCCGCGCTGACGGCCCACGGCGTCGATCTCGTCGATGAAGACGATGGCGGGGGAGAGCTTCTTGGCCTGGTCGAAGAGGTCGCGGACGCGGGACGCGCCCACGCCTACGTACAGCTCCACGAAGTCGGAGCCGGAGATGGACAAAAACTGGACGTTGGCCTCGCCGGCCACGGCCTTGGCCAGGAGTGTTTTACCGGTGCCCGGAGGGCCCACCAGCAGCACGCCCTTGGGGATACGGGCGCCCAGGGCCGTGTATTTCTGGGGATCCTTCAGGAAATCCACGATCTCCTCCAGCTCCGCCTTCTCTTCGTCGGCGCCGGCCACATCGGCAAAGGTGACCTTTTTCTTGTCCTCGGAGGCCAGCCGCGTCCGGGCGTGTCCGAACCGGCCCGCGCCGTTGGCGCCGCCGCCGCCCGCGCCCATGCGGTTCATCATCACGTACCAGACGATGACCATCACCACCATGATGATCACATAGGGGATGATGGTGACCCACCAGGGCGTCTCATAGACGGGCTCCAGGTTGAATTTCAGGATCCCCCGGGCCTCCTGATCGGCGATCTCGTCGCCCAGGTCGTCCCAGAAGATGGAGATGCTCATGAGCTGGTGGTAGACGCTCTTGCCGGACGTCTCGTCCAGGGGCGTTTTCAGTTCCATGTAGACGACGCCGTCCTCGATGGAGAAGTATTGCACGTTCTCCTGGAGGAACTGGTCGCGCATCTGCCAGTATTCGATCCCGGCGGCCTTGTCCTCGGGGGTGCTGAGAAGGTAGATGGCCGCCACCAATATGATGATAATGAATATATAAAATCCAATATCGGGCCGGCGTGATTTTCTGTTCAGATGGATCAGCTTCTTTCCTTTGGGATTGACGGGGAAATCTCACGCGGCCGCAAGGGGCGCGTGAAAAGCGCTTTTTCAGGCGTAGATCTCCGGTTTCAGTACGCCTATGTAGGGCAGGTTGCGGTAACGCTCGGCGTAGTCCAGGCCGTAGCCCACGATGAAGGCGTCGGGGCACTCAAAGCCCACGTAGTCGGCGCTGATGTCCGCCTTGCGGCGGGCGGGCTTGTCGAGGAGCGTGCAGATCCCGACGGAGGCGGGCTTCCGGGCCTCGATGTACTTTTTCAGGTAGCTGAGGGTGACGCCGGAGTCCAGGATGTCCTCGATGAGGATGATATGCCGGCCCTCCACGTTGTAGGTCAGGTCCTTGTTGATCTTCACCGCCCCGGTGGTGGTGGTGCCGGACCCGTAGGAGGAGACGGCCATAAAGTCGATGTCGCAGTAGAGATCCACCGCCCGCATGAGATCGGCCATGAAGACGAAGGAGCCCTTCAAAACGCCCACGAACAGCGGATCTCTCCCCTTGTAGTCGTGGGTGATCTGGGCGCCCAGCGCCTTCACCCGCTCCTGAAGCTCCCCGGCGGAGAAAAAGATCCTGTCAATATCCTTTTCCAGCATGTTATCGGTCCTCCCATTTTTCTATTGTGATGACTACAGCCGGCTCTCCCATGGCCGGCAGGGTGTCTGTGCTCTGTCCCAACCCGTAGACCGCCAGAACGCGGTCCCCGCTGACCAGCACGGGCAGGGCGTCCCGGCTTCCGGCCGGGATCTTCCGGTCGATCATCAGCCGCTTGACGCTTTTCGACCCGCCCGGCAGACGCAGTACGTCCCCGGCCCGGCGGGGCCGTGCGATGATTCCGTTTTTGATTGTATCCCTTTTTATCGTAAATTTCGTTAAGGAATTGTAAATCTCAGCCTTTTCCTGAGCGGCAGCCGTGATTTTCAGGCGGATATTTTCTATTATAACAGGTTTGTCAAGAGGGATCTCCACCGGCTCGAAGGTTTTCGGCCCCTGGGAGGCGGAGGTCAGGACATTGTACTCCCGCCGCAGGGCGATCCCGGGGAGCATCGTCACCCCGGAGGGATCCGGAGAGGCGGCCAGCCGCAGTACCGCGTCCACGTGGACCGTGGAGAGCTTTTCCCCCCAGAGGAGCCGCACGGCCCGGGAGGCCACGGGGTAGGGGAGGGCCGCCAGAGCGTCCGCGTCCACGTAGCCTTGGAAGGCGTGTTCCCGGAGGAAGCTTTCCGCAAGGGCGGTCAGGTATTCCTCGTCCCGCCGGAGAAGCGCCGTCATGTTGGAAAGGTCCAGCGCCGGATTCAGCTCCTTCAGGACCGGGACCACCGCGTGGCGGAGCCTGTTGCGGGTACAGCCGTCCTGGGCGTTGGTGGCGTCCTCCCGGTGGGGGACGCCGTTTTCCAGGCACCAGTCCTCGACCTGACGCCGGGGGATCCCCAAAAGGGGCCGGACGAGTTTTCCGGACACGGGCGGGATGCCGCCCAGACCCTTGAGGCCCGTCCCCCGGACAAGGCGCATCAGCACCGTCTCCAGGTTGTCGTCGGCGTTGTGGGCGGTGGCGATCCAGGCGTTTTGAAGCCGCCGGGAGAGCTCAAAAAAGAAGCGGTAGCGCATCTCCCGGGCCGTCTCCTCGATGCCCCGGCCCGTCCGTTGAGCCTCCCAGGCCACGTCGCCGGAGGCCGTGTAAAGGGGGATGCCGCGACCTTCGCACCAGGCCCGGACAAAGGCCTCGTCGCCGTCGGAATCGTCCCCCCGGAGGCGGTGGTTGTAGTGGGCGGCGTAAAGGGGGAAGCCCCTTTCCACGGAGAGCCGCCGCAGCAGCTCCAGAAGGCACATGGAATCCACGCCCCCGGAGACGCAGGCGATGAGAGGGGCGTCCTCCGGGATCCCGGCCTCCCGGAAAAACCGGCCGACAGCCTCCGTCGTCAGGGCCTCGGGCAGGTCATTCGTCATAGCGCGTTTCCAGGGAAGTGAAGGTGGTATACTCCGGCGTCCAGCGCAGCTCCACGGTGCCCGTCTCGCCCCGGCGGTTCTTGAGGACGATGCACTCGGCCACGTTGGGCCGCTCGGATTCCTTGTTGTAGTAGTCCTCCCGGTACAGGGCCAGCACGATGTCCGCGTCCTGCTCGATGGCGCCGGATTCACGCAGATCCGACAGCATGGGCCGCTTGTCCTGCCGCCCCTCGTTGGCGCGGGACAACTGGGAGGCGCAGATCACCGGCACGTTCAGATCCTTGGCCATGATCTTCATCATACGGCTGATCTCGGAGACCACGGTCTGCCGGTTCTCGTTGGCCCGGTTCTTCCCGCCGGCGGAGGTCATCAGCTGCAAATAGTCCACGATCACCAGGCCCAGGTTATCCACCCGCCGGCAGGCGGCGGAGATATCCGCCACGGTGAGCATGGGGTTTTCGTCGATGAGGATATTCATATCGCTGATGGACACGCAGCTGGCTACCACCCGCTCCCAGTCGGTGGGGGTGAGCTGTCCCGTCTGGAGCTTTTTCAGATCCACCTGGGATTCCATCGCCAGCAGGTTCCGGCACAGCTGCGCCCGGCTCATCTCCAAAGAGAAGATGGCGATGGACACCGGGGAGGCGTGGGCCACGTTCAGGGCGATGTTCAGGGCGATGCTGGTCTTGCCCATACCGGGCCGGGCCGCCACTAAGATCAGGTCGGATTTATTGAGCCCCATGATGGCCCTGTCCAGGTTGGGCAGGCCCGTGGAGAGGCCGGGGATCTTCTGCCCGCTCTTGCTGGCCTCGGCCAGGGCGGAATAGACGGTGGTCATCACCTCGGAGACCTTCTTGAGGCCCCCGTTCTCGCGGCCCTGGCGGATGTCGTAGATCTTCTGCTCCGCCAGCTCCAAAATCTTGTCCGCCTCGCCCTGGCCCTCCATGGCGGTGGCGTTGATGTCGCTGCCCGCCTCGGCCAGACGGCGCAGCAGCGCCTGGTCCCGGACGATGTTGGCGTACTGCATCACGTTCAGGGAGGTGGGGGTCACCTGGACGATGTTGAAGATGTAATCCCTTGTCTCGTCGGAGTACGCGCCGTCCTGCTTCAGCTGGTCCGACAGGGTCACGGGGTCGATCTTCTTGGAGTAGATGAACATGGAGTAGATTGTCTCGAAGAGCGACCGGTTCACATCGGAGTAGAAGTCCTCGGCCTTGAGAACGCGCACCACCTCCGCGATACAGCGGGGGTCAAAGAGCATGGAGCCGATGACGGCCTGCTCGGCGATATTGTCGTGAGGCGGCTGGGGCATACTCATCAAATCGGGCATCCGCGTTTCCCCCCTTTCCATGCGCGGCTTTCGCGGAAATCATTTGCTCTCGGTGATGAGCAGGTGGATGGTGCCGGAGATCTCGTAGCCGAACTTGCATTTGACCTCGTAGCTGCCATAGGCTTTGATGGGGTCGGCGATGATGATGCGGCTCTTCTCGATGTCGATGTTGTACTGTTCTTTAAGGGCGTCGGAGATGTCCTTGTTGGTGACGGAGCCGAAGAGCCTGCCGCCCTCGCCGGCCTTGGCGGCGATCTTCACCACCACGGATTCCAGCTTCCCGGCGTTCTCCCGGGCGCGGGCCTTCTCCTCCTCTATCTTGCGCTGGCGGGCCTTCTCCTGGAGCTTCATGGTGTTCATGGCGTCCGCCGTGGCGGGGACGGCCAGCTTCCGGGGGAGGAGGTAGTTGCGGGCGTAGCCGTCGGAGACCTCCACCATCTGACCCTTCTTGCCGTGATCGCGCACATCCTGCTGTAAAATGACCTTCATAATTGATTTCTTATCCTTTCTGTGTGATTGTGGAAACTTATTTTTCGGAGATGGAATAGTCCTCCAGGTACCGGTCGATGCCGGTGAGCAGCTCCTCCACGACCTCCTTCATGGTGCGGCCCGGGATCTGCGCCCCGGCGGTGGACTTGTTGCCGCCGCCGCCCAGGCGCTCCACGATGACCTGCACGTTGATGTCCCCCAGGCTCCTGGCGGAGATGTTGATCTTCTCGTCCAGGGGGAACAGCACGAAGGACGCCTGGATGCCGGAGATATTCAGCAGCTCGTCCGCCGCCTGGGCCGCCACCACCTTGTTGGGGGTGTTCTCGGCCACGGCCACGGCGATGCCGGCCTTGTAGATCCTGGCCCGCTGGACGATGGCGTACTTGGCCACGGCGGAGGCGAAATCGGACTGGAGCAGGTGCTTCACATCCGAGGTGTCCGCCCCGGCCCGCCGCAGGAAGGCCGCCGCGTCGAAGGTGCGCCCGCCGGTGCGCAGGGTGAAATTCTTGGTGTCCAGCACGATGCCGGCCAGCAGGGATTCCGCCTCGATGCGCAGGATGTCCGACTGCTCCACCATGTACTGCAAAAGCTCCGTCACCAGCTCCGAGGCGGAGGAGGCGTAGGGCTCGTGGAAGCTGAGGGCCACGTTTTGGATGTAATCCGCCGCCCGGCGGTGGTGGTCGATGACCGCCACCCGGTTGCAGGACTGGAGCAGGGATTCCGACTCCACCTGGTCGGGCCGGTTGGTGTCCACGATGATCAGCAGGGTGGAGCCGTCCATGGCTAAAAGCGCGTCCTGGGGGTCGATGAAGACGTTTGTATATTCCGGCTGCTTCAGCACCCGGTCAATGAGCTGCTGGGAGACCTGCGTCTCCATATTGATGACGATCCGCGCCCGCTTGCCCAGACTGCGGGCGGCGCAGCACAGGCCCACGGCGGAGCCTACGGAATCGAGATCGGCGTATTTGTGGCCCATGATGAAGATCATGGAGGCGGAGCGCATGAGCTCGGAAAGGGAGCTTGCCATGACGCGGGACTTGACCTTGGTGCGCTTCTCCGCCTGGCTGGTCTTGCCGCCGTAGAACTCGAAGTTGTAGCGGTTTTTGATCACCGCCTGGTCGCCGCCCCGGGAGAGGGCCATCTCCAGCGCCAGCGCGGCGTACTGGCAGGACTCCTCCAGATGCCGGCCGTCCACGCCCACGCCGATGCTGATGGTGGGGTGCATCCCCTTGGGGGTGGACAGCTCCCGGACGGAATCGAGAATGGAGAATTTGGCCTCCACGAAGCTTTGCAAATACCGCTCCTCACAGATGAAGATGTATTTGTCCCGGTCGGAGCGGGTGATGTAGCCGCCCTTGTCCTTGACCCAGCCGGTGAGCCGGTCGTCGATGGAGGAGATGAGGAGCGATTTGTCCTTTTCGCTCATGCCGGAGGTGAACTCGTCGTAGTTGTCCAGCATGATGATGCAGAACACCGGGCGGGAGGAGATAAATTCCTCCCGGATCTGGGCGTACTCCGTCTCGTCCACCCAGTAGGTGGTGGCGATGAAATTCTTGACCCCCGGCGCGTCGCTCCCCCGGACCAGGTTCCCGAAGACCCGGAAGCGCCTGCCGTTCATGGTCACAAGCTCCGGGTACTCGTTCTTGCCCTCCATCAGCCACCGGGCGGTAAAGCCGGGGACGATGGAGGACATGGTCAGGGCCAGAAGCCGCTCCTTCTCGCCGGCCGCGTCCAGAAAATGCTGGTTGGCGTAGAGGATCTCGTTCTCCTCCAGGGTGAAGGTGACCATGGGGAAGGGGAAATTCTGGAGGGTGTTTTTGTTGGCGGTGTCGATGTTGGCGGTGACCGATTCGATGTATTTGAGCATCTCGCGGCTCTTGCGCCGGGAATTGATGCGGGTGTAGACCAGCAAAATGGCGATCACCGCCGCTTCCGCCAGAGTCAGCCACAGGGAATATTGGCCGAAGAAGAAGGTGGCGGCGGCGAACAGCACCAGCGTCGCCACATAGAGGTGGGTATTGGAGCTCAACAGGCTCTTGATCTTTCTGTTCATGGTTCGCCTCCCCGCTCACGGAATTTTTTGCATAGACACGTTCATTATACCAAACTTCTCTTGTATTAACAATAGTAAAAACGCAAATTATTTTTATTCCCCGGAAAAGATAATCGAACCTGATAAAAAGAAACGGGGGAGAAAGATATGAAAGCGATCGTAATGGCCGGCGGCGAGGGGACCAGGCTCAGGCCTCTGACGGAGGGGCGGCCCAAGCCTATGGTGGAGCTGTTGGGGCGGCCCGTGCTGGAGCGGACGGTGGACCTTCTGAAGGCCAACGGCGTCCGGGACATCTGCTTTACCCTGCGGTACCTGCCCGGCCAGATCCGGGACTGGTTCGGCGACGGGGAGAAATTCGGCGTGAACATCACCCACCGGGTGGAGACGGAGCCCCTGGGCACCGCCGGAGGCGTCCGGGCCTGCCGGGACTTCATCGGCGACGATGAGGTGCTGATCCTCTCCGGGGACGCGGTGTGCAACTTCGATCTGAGGGCGCTGCTGGAATTTTATGAAAAGCGCCGGGCCGAGGCGGTCCTGGCCCTCTTCGAGCACCCGGAGCCCACCCGCTTCGGCCTGGTGATCACGGAGCCGGACGGGCGCGTCACCGCCTTTTCGGAGAAGCCCTCCTGGGACAGGGTCCTCACCGGCACGGTGAACACCGGCATCTATCTCCTCTCCCCGGAGGTGGTGGACCTTATACCGGAGGGGAAGCCCTACGACTTCGGCAAGGAGCTGTTCCCCCGGCTCTTACAGGAGGGGAGGCGGCTCTACGCCATGCCGGCCCAGAGCTACTGGTGCGATATCGGCTCCCCGGAGGCGTACCGCCGGTGCTGTGTGGACGCGGCGGCGGGCCGGATCGGCCTCGACCTGAAGGCCCCAGAGATACGCCCCGGCGTCCACGCCCATGTGCCGCTGGAGGGCGTGAAAGTGACGCCGCCGGTGTATGTGGGGGAGGGGTGTACGGTGGAGACCGGGGCGGAGCTGGGCCCCAACGCCGTGCTCTCCCGGGGCTCCCACGTGGGCAAGGGCTCCCGGATCCGGGACAGCGTTATAAACGGCGCCTGGGTGGACCGGGGCTGTGTGCTGGACGGGGCCATCGTGGGCCGGGACGCCAGGATCGGCGCCGGCGCGGGCCTGGGCCGGGAGTGCGTGGTGGGGGACGGCGCCCACATCGGCGATAACTGTGTCCTGGCCCCCGGCGTGCGGATCTGGACGGACCGGCAGGTGGCGGCGGGCCGCCGGGTGTCCCGGAGCGTCACCGGGGAGACGCCGGCGGAGCCGGCCCGCTTCACCGACCAGAGCACCCTCCGGGGCGTCCTGGGCGTCTCCCTGACGCCGGAGATCGCCCTGGCCCTGGGCGCGGAGCTGGGGCGGGACGCCCGGGTGGGCGTGGCCTTTAGCGGAGGCAACGGGGCCAGGCTTGTGGCCGACGCCCTTCTGTGCGGCGTCTCCGCCTCCGGAGGCGAGGCCGTCCGGCTGGACGCGGGCTTTGAGGCCCAGCTGGCGGGCGTGGCGGGTCTCTTTGCCCTCGCCTCCGCCGTCTTTGTGCGGCAGGCGGGGGAGGAGATCACAGCCGTCTTTATGACCGGGGCGGGGACGCCTTTGAGCACGGAGAGGCGGCGCAAGCTGGAGGCCGCCGTCGGCGGCGACCACCCCCGTCCGGCCCCAGAGACTGGCGGGGCCTCCACCGTCTCCGGCGCGGCCAGGGCGTATATCTCCGGCGCGGTGGACATGCTCCGAAGGGCCGTGGGGCCTCGCCCCGCCATCTCCCTGGCGGTGACGGGCCGGAACGCGGAGAACAGGACGCTCCGGTGTGTTTTGGCGGGCCTGGGTTTTACGGTGGGCAAGGTGAGGCCCGGTACGGCCTCCTTCTCTCTGCTGCCCGGCGGCTTCGCCTTTGAGGCCAGGGACGAGCGGGGCCGGGAGCTGGATCCCCGCCACGCCCTGGCGGCGGCGGCCCTGGCGGCCATGCGCCTGAAGCTGTCGCCCCTGGCCGCGCCCCGGGAGCTGCCCGCCGCCGCGGAGCGCCTGGCCGTCCGGTACGGCTGTACGCTGATCCCTGCCGGCGGCCCCGGCTGGGAGGAGCTGTGGGAAAAACAGCGCTGGCTCCGGGACGGGACAATGGGTGTCGCCCTGATCGCCTCGGTGATGGCAGGGGAGAGGACGGAGCTGGCCTCCCTCTACGATGACCTGCCGCCCTTTGAGACGGCGGAACGGCGGGTGGAGCTGGGCCTTTCCAGGGCCAGGGCCATGGAGCTTCTGCGGGCGGAGAGCGCGGAGATGGCCGCGGAGCTTTCCGGCGGCCTCGCCCTCACTACCGGCCGGGGGCGCGTCCGCTTCGCCCCCACCTTCGACGGCGCGGCCCTTCATGTGCAGGCGGAGGCCGTCAACCGTGAGACCGCCGACGAGCTGGCCTGCGGCGCCGAGTCCCTTCTGCGCTCTATAGAAAAGCGGGAACAGCAGGGGAGACCCTGATCCGCCCTCCGGCGGCCCGACGCACCATCGAATTCCCCGGTAATCCACCCCCCAACGCCGTACGGGCCGCCGCCCTCGGCGGCCCACGAATTCCAGGCGCATTTCGTTCACCGCACCCGTACGGGCCGGACACCCGGCCGGCCCGACGCACTGTCGAATTTCCTTACGCGCCGTCGTCAAAAAGGTTGCGGCTCCGCCGCATATTTGAAAATCGGGCCGCCTGGAGAGGCGGCCCCTACAAGGTTGTACGATAATCCGGTAGTTAACCGGGACGGGCCGCCGCCCTCGGCGGCCCCTACGGGTGCGTTGTTCGATAAAATACGGAAATTCGATACACGGGCCGGCCGGGTGTCCGGCCCGTACGGATGCGTTTTGCCCCGGTAATTCAACGGTGCGTCGCGTGGTCTGATGACCACATCGATCCCTACATACTCTCGCCGGCGTCTTTAAAAAAATATTTTCATTTTACCTGTTGCAGAAGCCGCTGAAATCACCTATAATAGTACCTTAGAGCTTAAACGCAGCGCATGGGAAATGTGGGAATACGATGAAAAAGATACTTTCCGCCGCTCTGGCGGTTTTCATGATATGCGCCCTGGCCGCCTGTCACCGGGGCCCCGCCAATCAGGTACACTCCGCCGCCGATCTGGCGGGCAAGACAGTGGGCGTGCTGGATGGGAGCCTCTCCGAGGCGTACATGACGGCCTACGGCAAGGCGGAGATCAGGACATACCCCGATCCGCGCTCGCTGGCCGCCGATCTGCGCTCCGGCGCTGTGGACTGCGCCCTGGTCAGCTCCGAGGACGCCGGCAGCGTGGCCCGGTCGGGCCTTACCACTCTGTCCGAGCCCTACGCCGACGACGACTACGCCATCCCCGTCTCCATTGAGAACAGGCTGATGATTGAAAACCTGGAAAACGCCATGATCTTCCTGCGGGCCTCCGGCCAGCTGGGGGCCATCATCGACCGCTGGGAGAGCGGGCGCGGCACGGGGGACTATACGGCGGACAACGACTACGAGCAGATCACCGTGGCTATCAGCGCCGACGTCTACCCCTACGCCTTCTACGACGAGAACGGGAACCTGGCGGGCATCGAGGTGGACGTGGTGCGCGCCCTGGCCCACCGGCTGGAGCTGGAGCCCGTCTTCAACGTGGTGGCCCCGGATATCCTGCTGTATATGGCCGAGAGCGGCAAGACCGTGTTCGCCATCGGCCGCATCGCCGCCGATCCCAACAACCGGGCGGTGGCCTTCACGTCGTCCTATCTGCATTCCACACAACTCATCGTTGTGAGAAAATAAGAGGTAACCTTATGAAAATCGAAACGGATATATACCACGAGGCAGAGCGCCTGAAGATCGCCGCCGTCTTTGCCGACGCCCAGCGCCTGGACGGGCAGACCGTCTCCGTCTCCGGCTGGGCCCGCACCATCCGGGATATGAAAAATTTCGGCTTCATCGAGCTCAACGACGGCAGCTGCTTCAAAAACCTCCAGGTGGTCATGGAGCGGGAGACACTGGAAAACTACGCCGCCATCGCCGCCCAGAACGTGGGCGCGGCCCTGAACGTGGTGGGTGAGGTCCGCCTGACGCCGGAGGCCAAGCAGCCCCTGGAGCTGAAGGCACTGGCTATTGAGGTGGAGGGGGCCTCCACCCCCGATTACCCCCTGCAAAAGAAGCGCCACAGCGTGGAATATCTGCGCACCATCCAGCATCTGCGGCCCCGCACCAACCTCTTCTCCGCCGTTTTCCGCGTCCGCTCCGTGGCGGCCTACGCCGTCCACACCTTCTTCCAGGAGCGGGGCTTCGTCTACATCCACACCCCCATTATCACCGGCTCCGACTGCGAGGGCGCGGGGGAGATGTTCCAGGTGACCACCCTCGATATGGCCAACCCGCCCCGCCTGCCCGACGGGAGCGTGGACTGGTCCAAGGACTTCTTCGGCAAGCGGGCCAACCTGACCGTCTCCGGCCAGCTGAACGCCGAGAACTTCGCCATGGCCTTCGGCAATGTGTACACCTTCGGCCCCACCTTCCGGGCGGAGAACTCCAACACCCAGCGCCACGCCGCCGAGTTCTGGATGATCGAGCCGGAGATGGCCTTCTGCGACCTGAACGGGGATCTGGAGGTCATGGAGGCCATGGTCAAATTCATCATCAACGCCGTTTTGGAGAAATGCCCGGATGAGATGGCCTTCTTCTCCAATTATGTGGACAAGGGCCTTCTGGAGCGGCTCCATAATGTGGTGTCCAACGACTTCGCCCGTGTCACCTACACCGAGGCCGTGGAGATTTTGAAGAAGCACAACGACAGCTTTGACTACAAGGTGGACTGGGGCACCGATCTCCAGACCGAGCACGAGCGGTTCCTGACCGAGCAGGTCTACAAGCGGCCCGTGTTCGTCACCGACTATCCCAAGGAGATCAAGGCCTTCTACATGCGCCTCAACGACGACGGCAGGACTGTGGCCGCCGCCGACTGCCTGGCCCCCGGCATCGGGGAGATCATCGGCGGCTCTCAGCGCGAGGAGCGCCTGGACCTGCTCACCGCCCGCATGCGTGAGCTGGGCCTTCGGGAGGAGGACTACTGGTGGTATCTGGACCTCCGGCGCTACGGCGGGTGCAAGCACGCCGGCTTCGGCCTGGGCTTCGAGCGCATGGTCATGTATCTGACCGGCGTCTCCAACATCCGCGACGTGGAGCTCCACCCCCGCACCGTCGGCAGCGCGGAGTTTTGATCGCACCGCGAATTCCCCACACGCCCCATTCAAAAAGGTTGCGGCTTCGCCGCCATTTGAATGGACGGGCCGCCAAGAGAGGCGGCCCCTACAACATCGCCGGAAGACCCTCAGTCAACGCTGTAGGGGCCGCCTCTCCAGGCGGCCCGACGCACTATCGCTTTTCCCGCAAATCTCCCCTTAAACGCCGTACGGGCCGGACACTGGCCGGCCCCTTCCCACACCCGCATTGAGGTGACGCATCATGTCAGATAAAAAGAAATCCAAGACCTACGGCACCAATATCGATTTCAACGCCTTCAATCTCCGCCCCGCGGCCTCGTATCTGGACGATATCAAGCGCCTCAAGGACGAGCTGACGGTATCTCTGACGGGCTTCGGCTCCACAGTGAAGCCGGAGGAGAAAAAGCCCGCCGCGCCCAAGGTCTCCACCCCCGACAGGCCCGGCGTGGAGCCTGTCAGCTTTGAGCCTCTGCAAAGCTCCATGGACGAGGCCAAAAAGGCGGCGGACGAGCTTTTGAAGGAGATGGAGAAGGGCGCCGGCGCGCTGGGCCCGGACGCCCCCAAGACCGAAGCGGAGAAAAGCCCTGAGAAGCCCGACCTTGACAAGCTTTTGGCGGAGCTTGACGAGCTTGTGGGCCTGGAGGATATCAAGAAGAACGTCCGCAGTCTCATCAACCTGGCCAAGGTGCGCAAGCTGCGGGAGGAGCACGACCTGCCCACCCCGGCCATGAGCCTGCACCTGGTGTTCATGGGCAACCCCGGCACCGGCAAGACCACGGTGGCGCGGCTCATCGCCCAGCTCTACTACGCCATCGGCGTGCTCTCCAAGGGCCAGCTCATCGAGGTGGACCGCTCCGGCCTGGTGGCGGGCTTCGTGGGCCAGACGGCTATCAAGACCGACGAGGCCATCAAGAAGGCCATCGGCGGCGTGCTCTTCATCGACGAGGCCTACTCCCTGGCTGCCAACACCGGGGAGAACGACTTCGGCCGGGAGGCCATCGAGACGGTCCTGAAGGGCATGGAGGACAACCGCCGGGATCTGGTGGTCATCGTGGCGGGGTACGAGGAGCTGATGGAGCGGTTTATCAGCTCCAATCCGGGCCTTGCCTCCCGTTTCAACCGGTATTTCGTCTTTGACGACTACACAGGCGCGGAGCTTTACCAAATCTTCCTCTCCATGTGCCTAAAAAACAGCTACAAGCTGACCGTTGAGGCCCAGGAGTACGCCAAAAAGCTCTTTGCCGACCTCTATGAAAACCGCGGCCCCAACTTCGGCAACGCCCGGGACGTGCGCAATATTTTTGAGAACGTCATCGGCGTCCACGCCGACCGGATCGCCGCCGACCCGGACATCGACGAGCGCGACCTGACCGTTGTCTTCCGCGAGGACATTGAAAACGCGGCGGAGCTGTAACGTTTGCCCGAATCCCCGGCGCATTTCGTATAACGCGCCCGTACGGGCCGGACACCGGCCGGCCCGTGGCACCGTCGAATTTCCCGGAACGCCCCCGTTCAAAAAGGTTGCGGCTCCGCCGCCATTGAAATGAACGGGCCGCCGTGGGCGGCGGCCCGTACGGTGCATAACGAAAAATTTCCGGGAATTCGATACACGGGCCGATCAGGTGATCGGCCCCTACAGAGACATTGTGCGTATAAAATAATGCACATAATTTTGGAAGGATTTCCCTCCTGTAGGGGCCGATGACCACATCGGCCCACACGCCGAGCTCCGAATTTCTCGCGCGCCCCGGCCGAATTCCCGGAAATCTTCCCCCGGCCCATGTAGGGGCCGCCTCTCCGGCCGGCCCGACGCACCATCGAATTTCCCTTAACCCCCCCATCCCACGCCAAGGAAGGTGAAGCCGTGATCGTTCTGGATTTGGAATTTAACAGCGGATTGTACGAGCCGGAGAATCTGGACGAGATCCTGCAGATCGGCGCGGTCCGGGTGGACAGGCTGGGCGGGCCTGTGCGGGATGTCTTCAACGCCTACATCAAGCCCCGCGTCCACAAGCGCCTTTCCCCCGGGGCCAGGGTGCTCCCGGAGTTGGAGGAGAGCCTGAAGCGGGGCCGCCCCTTTGAGGAGGTCTACCGGGCGTGGCTCACTTTTATCGCCGGGGAGACGGACTTTGCCGAGTGGGGGAGGGACGATTTCAAGATCCTCTGCCGCAACGCCCTCCACTACGGCCTGGAGCCGGTGTTCCCGGAAAAATATACCGATATCCAATCCGCCTTCTCCAGGGCCCTGGGCGGCGTGAACACCGCCCAGCTCTACCAGGCGGCGGAGTATTGCCGTGTCCCCGACACCTTCGTTTTTCACAACGCCCTGCACGACGCACTGTATACCGGCCTCATCGGCGGCTTCCTGCCGGAGGACGCCCTGGCGGCCTGCACCTTCCCCCTGACACGGGAGAACGTGCTCTCCCAGCCCCACCCGCTGCGCAAGCGGAAGGGCACGGTGCGGATGGGCCCGTTCCTCACCCGTGAGCTGGCGCTGAACAACATGGGCTGCCGCCGGGCGGTCTGCCCGGAGTGCCGCCGGGCGGAGCATGTGGCCAGCTGGCATACCAGGGACGGCGCCACCTACCTGGGCGCGGTGGACTGTCCCGACCACGGGCCGGTGCTCCGGCGGCTGAAGCTCATGAGCGACGACACCGGCGCGTTCTGGACATATAACGAGACGCTCCCTGCCACGGACAAAAATTTGCGGGCCCTGGCCAAAGCCTCCGCCGGGGAGACCTTCGCCTGCTCCCGCCGCAAGGGCTCCCGCGCCCGCCGCCGGGACCGGCACGGCAAGAGGAAGGGGAAAAATACATAAGCGGCATTCCGATCCAATGGAAATGCCGCTTTTTTAATGGATTCTCGAAATCCGAGAGAGATTTACGGTCTCATGGGTGGAATTCTAACCGACGTAACCTTAGAATGGGATCATAAAAACCACCGAAAGGGGAGATCCACATGGAGAAAAAAACAATCGGCGGCTTCATCGCCGCCCTGAGACGGGCCAACGGCATGACCCAGAAGGAGCTGGCCGACCGGCTCAACGTATCCGATAAGACCGTCAGCCGCTGGGAGCGTGACGAGGGCGCGCCGGATCTGAGCCTGATCCCGGTGATCGCGGAGGTCTTCGGCGTCACCTGCGATGAGCTTCTGCGGGGCCAGCGCCGGTCCCCGGCGGAGCGAACGGAGGGGGAGGCCGCGCCGGAAGCCACGGAAAAAGGGGAGCGGGAGCGCCGGCGGATTTTGAAGTCCACCCTGGCGGACTTTAAAAACCGCTCCCTGATCGCCGTGTCCCTGGCGGCGGCGGGGCTGATCGCGGCCCTGATCTGCAACTTCGCCTTTCTGCGGGCGTCGCTGGGGGTCTACGCGGGAGCGCTGTTCTTCGTGGCCGCCGCCGTCTGCCAGATCATCTTCACCAACCGCGCCCTCTTCGCCGTGGACGACGAGGAACCGGACACCCCGGAGAAGGCGGATTTCCGCCGCCGGGTGGTGATCTTGACTCGCAATGTCCTGGCAATCGCGGCGGGCCTTCTGGGCTTCACCGCCCCCATGGCGGCCGTGGATGCCTATCTGGGCCTGTCAGTGGCAACCGTATTCCTCTTCGGCGTTCCCTTCGCAGCTGCCTTCCTGGCGGCGTTCGCGGTCATATGGTATTTCGTCTACGCCCGCCTTGTGAAAAAGGGCGTGGTCGTCCTGGGGGAGCGGGAAGGGGAGATCTACCGCCGCAACCACCGGCTCAAGGGGCGCTGCGCCGGGATATTGCTGGCTGTGTCGCTGATGACGGCAATCGCCCAGGCCACCCTGAACCAGACGGAGCTGTGGATAAAAGGCACGGTGTTTGACGACTACGAGAGCTTCGGGGCCTTTATGAAACAGGACGTCCCCGATACCTTCTACGGGGCGGAGCCGCCCTCCGACGTCTATGAGATCGAGTCCCCCGATGGGGGCTGGCAGTATGTCGATGTATACGGCAACGAGATCACCAAGGAGGAATATGACCGGCGACAGGAGGAATACTACCGGCGGGAGATCAAGGATGAGGACGGGAAGGTGCTGTTTACGTACCAGGACCGGAACGGCGACGTGGTGCGGGTGAATTACAGCGTGAAAGACGGCTCCGCCCTGCCCATCACCGTCTATACCCGCCAGGATGTCTGGGCCGCCCAGGAGAAGGTGGATTACATCAACGCCGCCTTCATCGCCCTCTACATCCTGGACGCCCTCATCGCCCTGGCCGTGTATTGGTTCAAAAGAAGCCGGCAGGACGCGTAAGGGCATTATGTAAAACGCACCCGTACGGGCCGGACACCCGGCCGGCCCGTGTATCGAATTCCCGCAAATCCATCCTACAACCATGTAGGGGCCGCCCCTACGGCGTTTTAGGGGGATTTTGTGGGAAATGCGGCGGTGCGTCGGGCCGGCCGGTGTCCGGCCCGTACGGCGTCTGATTGAGCGGTTTCGTTAACGGATGTGTGGGCCGATGACCACATCGGCCCACACGCCGCACCACCGGATTTCCGAAAGCCTATCCTATAACCATGTAGGGGCCGCCCCTCCGGCGTTTTAGGGGGAATTTGTGGGAAATGCGGCGGTGCGTCGGGCCGGCCAGGTGTCCGGCCCGTACGGTGTCTGATCGAGTTGTTTCGTTAACGGATGTAGGGGCCGATGACCACATCGGCCCACACGCCGCACCACCGGATTTCCGAAAGCCTATCCTATAACCATGTAGGGGCCGCCCCTCCGGGCGGCCCGATCTTTACCTACATATGCAAATTCTGCGTATTATACAGGTTCGCGTAATCGCCGCCCAGGGCCAGCAGGTCCCGGTGGGCGCCCTGCTCGGTGATGACACCGTCCCGGATGACCAGGATCCGGTCGGCGGCCCGGACGGTGGAGAGCCGGTGGGCGATGATGAGGGTAGTGCGGCCCCGGGAGAGCTCGTCGAAGGCGTGCTGGATCCTGGCCTCCGTCACGGAGTCCAGGGCCGAGGTGGCCTCGTCCAGGATCAGCACCGGGGGATCCTTCAAAAAGATCCGGGCGATGGAGATCCGCTGCTTCTGCCCGCCGGACAGGAGGACGCCCCGCTCGCCCACAAAGGTGTCGAACCCCTGGGGCATAGCCATGATGTCGTCGTAGATCTCCGCCTGCCGCGCGGCCCGGGCCACCTCGTCATCCGTGGCGTCCGGCCGGCCGTAGCGGATGTTGTTCATGATGGAGTCGGCGAACAGGAACACGTCCTGCTGGACCACGCCGATGTTCCGGCGCAGGCTTTTCTGGGTCACGTCCCGCACGTCCAGCCCGTCCACTAAGATGGAGCCCTCCGTCACGTCGTAGAACCGGGGGATCAGGGAACAGAGGGTGGTCTTGCCGCCGCCGGAGGGCCCCACCACCGCCACCGTCTCGCCGGGGGAGACGTGGAGCTCCACATGCCGCAAAACCGGCGTCTCGTCCCGCTCGTAGGAGAAGCTGACGTCGTTTACGTCGATCCGCCCGCGCACATCCCGCAGCTCCACGGCGTCCGGCTTATCGGCAAGCTCCGGCTCCACCCGCATAAGATCGGTGAACCGGGACAGGCCCGCCATGCCGTTGACCAGCATCTCGGAGAGGTTGGCCAGCTTGCGGATGGGGGCCACGAAGGTGGAGGTGTAGAGGGTGAAGGTGATCAGATCCCGGTAGTCCATCAACCCCTTCATAATGAGATAGCCGCCGTAGGCGATGACCGCCACGGGCATGATGGAGGTGAAAAACTCCAGGGAGCTTTGGAACACGCCCATAGCCTTATACTGGGCCTTTTTGGAGCCGCGAAACCGGTCGTTGGCCGCGTCGAAGCGGCTGTGCTCCGCCGTCTCATTGGCGAAGGCCTTGGCGGTGCGCATCCCCGAGAGGCTCGACTCGATGTCCGCGTTGATGGAGGCGGTGACGCGCTTCACGGCCCGGGAGGTGTCGCGCATACGCTTGCGGTTCAGGGTGGCCACCGCCAGGAAGATGGGGATCAGCACCAGCATCAGCAGGGCCAGACGCCACTGGATGGTGAACAGAATGGCGATGGCGCCCACCACGGTGACGGTGGAGATGAACACGTCCTCCGGCCCATGATGGGCAAGCTCGGTGATGTCGAAAAGCTCGCTGGTGAGCTGGCTCATCAGGTGCCCGGTGCGGTTCTTGTCGAAAAAGCTGACGGGGAGCGTCTGGAGATGGGTAAAGAGGTCCTCCCGGATGTCCGCCTCCACCAGAATGCCGAAGGCGTGCCCCCAGTAGACCACCACATATTGGAGCAGCGCCCGGAGGAGGTAGGCCGCCACGATGACGCCGACAACGGCGAAAAACGCCCCGTAGAGATTACCGGGGATCAGCTCGTAGAGGCACAGCCGCGAGGCGTAGGGGAAGAGCAGATCCACCAGGGCGATCAGCAGGGCGCAGACCATATCCAGGGCGAAAAGACCCATATGGGGCCTGAAATAGCTGATAAAAATACGGAAAAGCCCCCAGTTTTTAAAATCCTTCTTCATAAAACCGCCCCCGGCTCAAAAATCGGGCATAAGTATACCACCCCCGCCGCCGATTTGCAAGGGCTTGAATTGCGGAGTTGCCGGCGTTTTCCTTCCGTACGGGCCGCCGCCCACGGCGGCCCATGAATTTCCGTCGCATTTCGTACAACGCGCCCGTACGGGCCGGACACCCGGCCGGCCCGTGTATCGAATTCCCGAAAACCCATCGTACAACCTTGTAGGGGCCGCCGCCCACGGCGGCCCACGAATTCCCGGCGCATTTCGTACAACGCGCCCGTACGGGCCGGACACCCGGCCGGCCCGTGTATCGAATTCCCGAATATCCAACCCCCAACGTCGTACGGCCCGCCCCTGAAACGACATAAAAAATCGCGGGCCGCTCGCGGCCCGCCGTTTATTCCTCTTCTACGATTAGCTCGATGACCCGGACGCCGATGCTCCTGGCGTACCGGACGGTCTGCTCCGTGCCCCCCGGCGCGCCGGTGCGGACGGCGATCAGCACCTGGCTGGAATCCACCATGTATTTATTCCGCCTCTGCATACAGCCGGGGGTGTACATCCGTGAGATCAGGGTTACGTGGTCGCACTGGTGGAGGATATAGTTATACCGCCGCCGCTCCTCCTGGCTCCAACCGCGTGTCTGCGTCTCGCAGGGGACGGCGGCCTCCAGGGTGACGCCCTGGTACTCGTCCCGCAGTGTGAGGACGGTCTCGGCAAAATAGAGGTCGCACCCCTTGGCCATCCCACAGATGAACCGCCTGGCTCCGGCCCGGTAGACGCGCCGGACGGCGTCCTCCAGGCGCTGCTTCAGCTCCACACAGCGCCCGTCCCGCTCGTCGTCCCCCCAGGGCAGCTTCTCCGGGCGGTTCCCGGTGAAGGAGCAGACCTCGATATTCTCCAAAAACAGCTGATCCACCGCGTCCGCCTCCCGCAAATGCGTTTACAGAAGATTCGCCATACACCCGTACATGCCGGCGTCGTTTCCCAGGGCCGCCAGGACGATGGGCGTATCCTTGCAGGCGTTGAAGGCGTACCGGCGGTAGCGCTCGGCGGTCATGTCCAGCAGCGGCTGGCCCGCCCGGGACACGCCCCCGCCGATGACCACCACCTCCGGGTCCACGGTGGCGGTGACGGCGGCCAGACCCCTGGCCAGGATGTCGCAGAATTTCCCGGCCACCCGCAGCGCCAGGGCGTCCCCGGTCTTGACCGCGTCCCAGACGGCCCGGGCGTCCACCTTCCGGGCGGAGCGCAGGGTGGAGGGCTCGTCGGAGCCGGCCAGCGCGTCCATAGCCAGACGGGCGCAGCCGGTGGCGGAGGCGTACTGCTCCAGGCACCCCCGGTTGCCGCAGCCGCACAGGCGCGTCTCCGTGGGATCCATGGGGATGTGGCCGATCTCGCCGCCGGCCCTGTGGGCCCCCCGGAGGCACTTGCCGTCCAGGATGATGCCCCCGCCCACGCCGGTGCCCAGGGTGACAAAGACAAGGCTGTGATACCCCTTGCCGCCGCCCTGCCAGTATTCGCCCATGGCGGCAGTGTTGGCGTCGTTGTCGCCCACCCAGCGCAGACCCGTTATCTCCTGAAGTGGCCCCAGGAGCGGGAAGCGCTTCCAGCCCAGATTCACCGCGTCGGCGGAGCCGTCGGGCCAGAGCTGGCCGGGCACGCCGATGCCGGCGCCCAGATAGTCCTCCTTGGCAAAGCTGTGCTTGTTCATGTCCGCCAAAACGGCCCTTCCGATGTCCGTGGGGATGTTCACGCCGCCGTTTGTGGTGTCGGTATCGATCTCCCACTTGTCCAGAAGCGCCCCGTCCTCCGCGAAAAGGCCCATTTTGACGGTGGTGCCGCCCAGATCCACGCCGTAACCGTATTTCATAGATAATTCTCCCTTTTCTGTAGATTATGCTTCTTCTATGACGGAGCCGATGTCCGTCAGGGGAAAGCCCGGAAAATACCGTACCTCCAGCCCCCTGGAGGCGATGAACGCCCGAATGGCCGGCGCGTCCGGGTGAGCGGACAGGTCGCCGTTGAAGACGACGGTATCGCCCACGCGCCCCGCCGCGCCGCCGAAAAAGCCCGTATCAAAGCCGGGCAGGCGGACGCCGCCCTCCCGGATCTTCAGCACGGAGAGGGCCGGGAGCTCCTTCAGCGCCGCGTAAAGGCCGGGGTCGGCGGTGATGAGGCTCCCCTCGTCCACGGGCAGGCAGGAACACCGGGTATAGCCCTGGCGGACGTTGACCGCCCGGAAGCCGCGCTCACGGCAGTATTGCAGGATCACGGGGGCGGTGACGTCAAGACGGTGGATCAAAAAACCGTCCAGAACAACGGCGCAGAAGGCGGCGTTGTCCGGGTAAGCGGGGGAGCGGGGAGGCTCGTTTCTAAAAAGCACCGGCCCGCGAAGCCCCATTTGGCACATCCGAAGATCTGTATGCGCCTCCACACCGGGGCCGTACCGGGGATCGTCCCGGGTCAGCACCACCGTGTGACGCCGGGACAGGAACTCGATCAGCGGCTCTCCCGCCGCCCGGGAGAGATAGACGCGGCTCATTCCGCCGTCCCGCCGGCGTGGGCCATATCGGCGTAATATTCCACCAGTAGATCCACGCAGGCCCCGTAGGAGCGGATGCCCAACTCCTGGCCCTGGGCCTTCAGGTAGCCGTCGTAGACCTTGGAGCTGACCTCCTCCACCTTGCCCTCGAACTGCTGCCAGTAGGCGTGGTTGTCGTTCCAGTCCGTGCGCATCTCGTCGCTCATCAGCGGGACAAGCTCCCGCCAGAGCTTGGCGTCCGCGGCGGCCAGGGCGTTGGCCAGATGGACAGAGCCGGCCAGAAGCCCGGAGTAGACGTACACCGGGTCGCCGGAGGCGATGGCGGCGGCGATGCCCACAAAATTGGCCTCCTGCTCGGCGTAGACGCCCTTCTGGTGGGCCAGCTCATGGCAGATGGTCTGGGGAATGAACGGGCCGGGGGATTCGATGTTGATGTTGGACTCCCCGGAGAAGGGGAAGTAGACCCCGGTGAAGCCCATCCAGGAGGAGATACGGCTCGTCAGATACATCTTCTTGGGCACACGGGACCTGGCGGACAGGAAGGGAAATTCGGAATTCAGGTTTTCATATATGTATTTGGAACTCCCCAGATACCCGTCCAGCTCCTCCGCCCAGTGGAGATCGCCGTCCCGCTTGACCTCCTTGGCGTATTGGGCGGCGCTTTGGACGAAATATTTCGTTACGACGTACAGATCCTCCGTCTCCACCGGCCCCGCCTCCAGGCCGCTCCGCTCGGAGAAGGAGTCGGAGCGGTAGTCGATGGCGAAGCACCAGAGGAAGAAGACGAGGAGGTAGGCGATCACCAGCAGAAAGACGCCGGTGCGGCGCAGGGCCAGCCGCAGGCCGTCCTCCCGGCGGACAGCCAGCGCCACCGTGCGGATGTTCCAGATCAGGATAAAGAGGAAGGCGGCTATGTACTCCAGCTCCATGACGGAGAGAGGGATGACGCCAAAGACCGTCCCCAGCAGCGCCTTCACCGGCCGGGAGAACCAGACGGTGACAAAATTGGCAAAGCCCCGCAAAGGGGAGAGCAGGAGAAAGAGGAGCGCCAGCGCAACGGGCGCCGCCACGGCGGCGATCACGCCAAGACGGGACTTTTTCTTTGTCTTTACGGTTTCCATGGGCGCGCCTCCTTAGCCTTTTCTCCATTCTATCACAGTTGGGCAAAATTTTAAACAGGTTTTTTTATCACAAAAGGACTTTCATCTTTTTCCTGAATGTGCTATAATCTTTTCCAGACCGTTCGACATTTTTCGACCGTTACTACTGTTACTGAGCGGGGGACTGGAAATGAAAAAATGCGTATCTTTGATAGCGGCTATACTGGCGGCGGCTCTGCTTTCGGGGGCCGCCCTGCTGGCGGGGTGGAAGCCGCGCGCGGACGCGGCGGGGGAGCTTCTCCCACCCGAGACCGCCGGCGAGTCCCTCCCGACAGCTCCGGGAGACGTGGATACGGCGGACGCGTCCATGCCCGTCCCGGGCGAGGAGCCTCCGGCGGACACGACCGAGCCCGCCCCCGGTGAGGAGCCCCCGGCGGACAGCGACGGCATGACCGAGGAGGCCGCCAAACGCCTGCATATCCTGGGCGTCATGAGCGGCGTGGGGAGGAACCCCGACGGGACCGTGGATTTCGCCCTGGACAAGCCCATTACCCGGCAGGAGGCCGTGACCCTGATCGCCCGGGCCGCCGGCTACGATCAGGCCGGAGCCGATATGGATTTCCCGCACCCCTTTACCGACGTCAGCGATTTTGCCCAAGGGAGCGTGGGCTTCGCCTACCGGAAGGGCATCACCAACGGCGTGTCCAAGACCTCCTTCAACGCCGCGGCCCCCATGACCGGCCGGGAGCTGGTCACCTTTATGCTCCGGGCCCTGGGGTACGGGGACGACTTCGTATGGAGCGACGCCTGCGCCTTCTCCGACAGCGTGGGCCTTACGGACGGGGAGCTGGGCCAGGGCCTCGAGACGGTGACCCGGGGCGACGCGGCCGCGATCGTTTGGAAGCTCCTGACCACCGCGCCCAAGGGCCTTGAAAAAAATTACCTGTCGCGCCTGGTGGAGACGGGCGCGTTGACGCGGGAGACGGTGGCGGAGGCGGGCCTGGAAAGCGCCCTGTATCCGAACCTCCCCGCCTCCGCTGACGCCGGAACGCTGTCGGAGTCGTATAAAAACAGCCTCGTCACCCTCACGGCCAGGGATATCCTGCTGAAAATCACCGGCACCGCCCACGGCACGGTGCTGGTCCCCGGCGTGGCGGCCGCCCCCCTGGACGCGGTGAAGGGGAGTATGTACATGACTCTGACGGACAGCGCCGGAAGCCCCCTGACGTTCACCGGGATCCTGGGCCGGGACGAGGCGCGGGGCCTCGTCTATCTGGGCTATGCCGTCCCGTCGGAGGGCGCAGTCCCCGCGCCCCTCTACGCCTCCGTGGCCCCCGGAGCGGGGGAGGAGAACGGCGGCGAGCCCACGGAGGACGCCGCCTCCGGATCGCCGGAGGACACCGCCGGGGATACGTCCGCCACCACGACCGTGGATACGTCCACGGAAGACGCTCCCGCCCCCGGGGACAGCGTCGACGAGCTTCTTTACGCCGTGTCCGATACGGCGGTGGCCTTCGCCCGTGGGGAGGCGCTGTGCGCCCGCGACGCGGCCATCATCACCGACCACGAGGGGACGCTTTTGGGTATTTGCACAAAGGCCGGGGTCTGGAGGCCGGAGGTGGAATTGGGCGCGGCCCTGGGCCTCTACGAATATACGGCCGCCAACTGGCCGGAGCTTCTGCCGCCGGTGTCCCCCCGGGGCGTGGACCCCACCAAGCCCATGACGGCTGTCACCTACGACGACGGCCCCAACGCCACATATACGCCCATGCTGCTGGATATCCTGGAGCAGCACGGCGCGGTCGCCACCTTCTTTGAGGTGGGATACCGGGTGGAGAGATGGCCCCAGTTCATCCCCCGGATGGAGGCCATGCACTGCGAGGTGGCCAACCACACCTGGGATCACGCCGCCCTGAGACGGCTCAGCCGCGAGGGTGTGATGAGCCAGGTCCAGCGCACAGATGCGGTCATCGAGGCGGTCACCGGCCACAAGGTCAACCTGATGCGCTGTCCCGGCGGCAACTCCAACGCCACAGTGGCGGGAGCCGTGGGACACCCCATCATCTATTGGACCATCGACACCCGCGATTGGGAGGTCCGGGTCGCCTCCAACGTCATCGCCCATGTGAAAAACGACGCCGATCTGGACGGCGATATCATCCTGATGCACTCCAATTACGCCTCCACCGTGGAGGCGTCCAGGACCATCATCCCGTACATCCTGAATAAGGGCTATCAGACGGTCACCGTCACCGAGCTTGCCTTCTTCCGCGGCGTGGAGCTCCAAAACGGCGTGACCTACAAGAAATTCCCCCCGAAATGACCCGATAAATATTTGTTGTTTTTCCCGTACGGGCCGGACACCGGCCGGCCCGTCAGTCGAATTCCCGAAAAATTTCGTTCTTCGCCGTACGGGCTGCCTCTTTTGGCGGCCCGTTTTTTTCAATGGCGGCGGAGCCGCAACCTTTTTTAACGTCGGTGCGTGTGAAATTCGATAGTGCGTCGGGCCGGCCGGGTGTCCGGCCCCTACGGATTCGTTATACGAAATGCGCCAGAAATTCGTGGGCCGCCGAGGGTGGCGGCCCGTACGGTATTGATTAAAAATCCGGCGGTTGACTAAGACGGGCGGCCGGGGACGGCCGCCCCGACGGCCCCATAAAAAATGACCACCCGGGCGGGTGGTCATTTTTTAACACTTTGAAAGGGGATTTACTTATTCAGCGCCTCGTTGACGGCAACGGCGACGGCCACGGTAGCGCCGACCATGGGGTTGTTGCCCATGCCCAGGAAGCCCATCATCTCCACGTGAGCGGGGACGGAGCTGGAGCCGGCGAACTGGGCGTCGGAGTGCATACGGCCCATGGTGTCGGTCATGCCGTAGCTGGCGGGGCCGGCGGCCATGTTGTCCGGGTGCAGCGTGCGGCCCGTGCCGCCGCCGGAGGCCACGGAGAAATACTTCTTGCCCTGCTCCACGCACTCCTTCTTGTAGGTGCCGGCCACAGGATGCTGGAAGCGGGTGGGGTTGGTGGAGTTGCCGGTGATGGAAACGTCCACGCCCTCCTTGTGCATGATGGCCACGCCCTCGCGCACGTCGTCGGCGCCGTAGCAGCGCACGGCGGCCCGCTCGCCCTTGGAGTAAGGGATCTCCCTGACGATCTTCAGCTCGCCGGTGAAATAGTCGAACTGTGTCTGCACATAGGTAAAGCCGTTGATGCGGCTGATGATCTGGGCGGCGTCCTTGCCCAGACCGTTGAGGATGACGCGCAGGGGGGTCTTGCGGGCCTTGTTGGCGTTGCGGGCGATACCGATGGCGCCCTCGGCGGCGGCGAAGGACTCGTGGCCGGCCAGGAAGGCGAAGCACTTGGTGTCGTCCCGGAGGAGCATGGCGCCCAGGTTGCCGTGGCCCAGGCCCACCTTGCGGTCGTCGGCCACGGAGCCCTTGATGCAGAAGGACTGCAGGCCGATGCCGATGACCTCGGCGGCCTCGGCGGCGGACTTGACGCCGCGCTTTAAGGCGATGGCCGCGCCCACGGTGTAGGCCCAGCAGGCGTTCTCAAAGCAGATGGGCTGGATGCCGCGCACGATGCCGTAGGCGTCCACGCCGGCGTCGTCGCAGATCTTCTTAGCTTCCTCTAAGGAAGCGATGCCGTTTTCGTTCAGGACGGCATTGACGTTGTCTATTCTTCTCTCGTAGCTTTCAAAAAGAGCCATTATTCCGTCCTCCTTCTTATTCGTGGCGCGGGTCGATGTACTTGGCGGCATCAGCGAAGCGGCCGTAGGTGCCGGTGGCGGCCTTCATGGCCTCGTTGGCGTCGGTGCCCTTCTTGATGGCCTCCATCATCTTGCCGATATGTACGAACTCATAGCCGATGATCTGGTTATCCTCGTCGAGAGCTAGGCGGGTGATGTAGCCCTCGGTGAGCTCCAGATAGCGGGGGCCCTTGGCTTTGGTGGCGAAGATGGTGCCCACCTGGCCACGGAGGCCCTTGCCCAGATCCTCCAGGGACGCGCCGATGGCAAGGCCGCCCTCGGAGAAAGCGGACTGGCTGCGGCCGTAGACGATCTGGAGGAACAGCTCCCGCATGGCGGTGTTGATGGCGTCGCACACAAGGTCGGTGTTCAGCGCCTCCAGGATGGTCTTGCCGATGAGGATCTCGCCCGCCATAGCGGCGGAGTGGGTCATGCCGGTGCAGCCGATGGTCTCCACCAGGGCCTCCTCGATGACGCCCTCCTTGATGTTCAGGGTCAGCTTGCAGGCGCCCTGCTGGGGGGCGCACCAGCCGATGCCGTGGGTGAACCCGGAGATATCCTTGATCTCCTTGGCCTGGACCCACTTGCCCTCCTCGGGGATGGGGGCCGGGCCGTGATACGCGCCCTTGGCGACGGGACACATTTTTTCAACTTCTGCGGAATAAATCATGTGAAACTCCCTTCTTTGTATGTTGATTTGGCGGCGCTTCCACCGTGGAGGCGGCGGGAGGACCGTCACCTTAAGGCGACGGGGATCACCGCGTGAGCCCCTCGCCTTATGAGCTTATAAAATTATATCAGTTGCGGGCGGGTATGTCAATAAAATAACAGGCCCGGTTCCGGCTTTTTTCCGAAAAAACATGGGCGCGGCCCGGTCACGCCGGGAGCTTGAAGAAGTCGAAGACCTCGGCGGACTTACAGCCGTTGGCGCCGTACAGCACCAGCACCAGGTCGGGGGAGAGGGCGCGAAGCTCCTCCGTGAGGCCGCCGGGATAGGCCCGCAGATCAATCGTGATGAGCCGGCCCGCCTGACAGGCCAAAAAGGGCGTCAGGGCGCAACTGAGGGAGTCGCGGATCAGCACCACCGTGGGGCCGTCCGGCTTCAGAAGATTCACGATCTCCGATCTGCCCCAGTCCCCGCCGGAGTAATAGACGTAGCAGTTGCCGTTGAAATAGTCGTCATTCAGCCACTGGGGGAAGCAGAGGGCCTCGTCGAAGGTGCCAACGCGGGGCGTCTCCAGATTGTCGTAGGTGTAGGTGAAGCTGGTCTCAAATTGGGGGCTGAGCACGTCAAAATCGTCCCTCCCGGCGTAGTAGAGCCCCACACGCTTCCCCTGACTGCCCAAAAAGAGGCCGGGGTAGGTGGTGACGGCGTAGGAGGCCGGGTCCAGGGCCTGCCGGTCCACAGGGAAGCCGTATTTTTCCCCCAGCGCGTCCATCAGAACGCCGCAGCCCAAAAGCGCGCCCTGGGCCGTCCAGTGGTGATCGGTCCTGAAAAAGAGCCCGTTTTCAGGGCCGCAGTCCGTAAACGCGGGGCGCAGATCCAGGGTATCCACCTTCCCCGAGAGCTTCTCCAAGAGGGAATCGGCCATAACATTGGCGTAGTCCGGCACGCCGGAGGGCATGGCCGCCGCCGGATTTGTCAGCTTCGTGGGCGCGACGGCGAATAAAAGGGGGATGCCGCTTTGGCCCAGCTCCCGGCTGAGCCGCTCCAGGGCGGCGGCGTTGTCCGACTGCTCCACCGGGACATCGTTGCCGGCGAAGGTCAGCTGCCCGTTGGACAGCTTCGCCACGGGGTAGCCCGCCGGATCCTCCACCAGCCGTTTCCCCAGGAGCCGCTGGACGGCCCCGAAGACATTAATAAAGACGTGGTTTTTGTCCAAAGTATTGTTGACGCCCGTCTCCCAGGCGGTGATATCCGGGTCGCGCAGTCCCTTCGCCACGGTGCTGGCCGTCCCCTTGAGGCCGGGGCCGGTGAGGGCGTTGATTCCCAAAAGAAGGCTCATCAGGAGGACAAAGGCGATCATCAGACAGGGAAAGACGGTTTTTCTCACGGCGCGCGCCCTCCTTTCAGAAGTTGAAGTAGATAAAGGGGTTGTACGTCCCCTTGATGATGTACGTCACCGAACAGGCGAACAGCACAAAGAGCAAAACCGGCTTCAGCCCGTCCAGCAAAAACGCCTTCACGGGCCGGGACTTGATACGCTTTTCTAGGATCTCCTCCACGGGCGCGCAGAACACCGTGCCCAGCAGGAGATAGAGCCAGTTGTCCCGGAGGAAGAACCCGGCGGAGGCGTCCCAAAAGCCGTGGGCCCCCGCCATGGACAGGTAGTACCGTCCGGCGTTCGCCACGGAGTCGGAGCGGAAAAGCACCATCGCCAGGAGCACCACGACCATGGTGTAGAGCCACCGCAGGGGCTTATTGCGGCGTTTGTTGATGTTGATCAGCTTTTCAATGGCGATGAACACGTAGTGGAAAAGGCCGAAGAGCACGAACGTCCAGTTGGCCCCGTGCCACAGGCCCGTCAGGAACCAGACGATGAAGAGGGCCGCGTAGGAGGGGAGCTTCTGGGCCCTCCGGCCCCATCTGGCCTTCAGCTTTTTCCCGGCGGTCATAAAGAGCCGGGACCGGGAGATGGGGTAGAGCACATAGTCCCGGAACCACTCGCCCAGGGTGATATGCCACCGGGCCCAGTATTCGGTGATGCTGGCGGACAGGTAGGGGTGGGTGAAGTTTTCCGGAAATTCAAAGCCGAACATCAGCGCAAGGCCGATGGCCATATCCGAGTAGCCTGAAAAGTCGTAATAGAGCTGGAGGGCGTAGGAGAAGAGCCCCAAAAGCGCCAGCGACGCCCCCGGCGCGGCGGCGGCAAAGGCCCCGTCGGCCACGTAGGCCAGGGTGTTGGCCAGCAGGACCTTTTTGCACAGGCCCTGGACGAACCGCTCCGTGCCCCGGGAGAACTTGTCCCAGGAGTGGACGCGGTCCCGGATTTGAGGGGCGTAGGTGGAGTATTTGATGATGGGCCCCGCGATCAGTTGGGGAAAGAAGGAGATATAGAGTCCCACGTTCAGGGGGTTCCGCTCCGGCTCCACCTCGCCGGAGGCCACGTCGAACACATAGCTCATGGCCTGGAAGGTGTAGAAGGAGATGCCGATGGGCAGGGCGATGTCCACCACCGGCAGGGCAGGGGCCAGGAGGTTCAGCTGCCGGGTGAGGAAGCTCAAATATTTGAACACGAACAGTACGCCCACGTTGACCAGCACCGCCGGGACCACGGCCGGCTTCACGCTCCGTCCCCGGGCGCGCAGCGCCCCCGCCCACAGGCCGAACAGCCAGTTGGCCACGATGGAAAAGAGCATCAGCACCACAAGCCGCGGCTCGCCGCACCAGTAAAAGACCACGGACACCAGGAAAAGCAGGAGATTCCTGACCGCCCACCACTTCTTGGGCAGGGCGAAATAGAGCAGCGTCACCGCCGGAAAAAAGATAAAGAGGAACAAAGAGCTCGAAAACAGCACCCCTATCCCTCCTTTTTCATAATCGGCTAAATTATAGACCTTCTTCCCCGATTTGTCAACGCCGCATGTGTCCGGGCCGGCCCTACAGCATGTTTCCGGCCCGGCCCGACGCACCGTCGAATTTCCCGCAAATCCATCCCTCAACGCCGTACGGGCCGCCCTCGGCGGCCCACGAATTCCTGTCGCATCACGTACAACGCACCCCGTACGGGCCGGACACCCGGCCGGCCCGTGTGTCGAATTTCGCAATGTCTGATTTTAACGCACCCGAACGAATTTCCCCGCGCGCCTGTGCTCCAAATCAATGGTATAGGGCTTGGCCCTCCCGCATATATTTCTATCGCGAGTTTGTACACGCACGAAAAGGGAGGCTTTGCCATGGTCTATGAGGGGAGAAGAAGCGCCGGGGGCACCGTCCGGCGGAGAAGCAGTCAAAAAAGCCGGAGGGAATCCACCGGCGGCACGCTGTTTAAGGTGTGCCTCTGGATCTTTTTGCTGGCCGTGGCCATACGGCTGGCGTGGCCGGAGGCGGCGGACGAGATCGGGGCCAGGGCCGCCGCCCTGCTGGGGAACCCGGATCTAAGCGGCGCGGTGGAGGTCTTTTCCGACCGGGTGAGCGGCGGCGAAGGGGTCATCAAGTCCCTCCGGGAGGCCGTGAAGTACGCCTTTCACCCGGACGAGGGGGACGCCGTGCAGACCTCCGGGGACGTGACGGACGACCCCGCCGCCTCCGACGGGGAGGGGGCGGACACCGCCCAAACGCATCAGGACACCGCCCAAACGCATCAGGACACCGCCTCCCGGGCGGAAGACGACCCGGTAGCCGCCTTCAAGGAGAGCCAGGCGGAATTTGCCTCCTACGGGATCCCCCAGAACGTGACCTATGAAAAACCGGAGATAGCCGAGACGCTGACCCTGCCCGTCAGCGGCCCCGTCACCTCCGGCTTCGGCTACCGGGAACACCCCTCCGACGGCAAGGTGCGCTTCCATTACGGCTTGGATATCGGCGCGAAAGAGGGGAGCGAGGCCGTTGCCGCTTTGGACGGTACCGTGGCGGCCGTGGGGGACAGCACCACCTACGGGCTCTACGTGATATTAGAGCATGAGGACGGCCTGAAATCCCTGTATGCCCACCTTCAGGAGATCAGCGTCTCCGACGGCGACACGGTCACCGCCGGTCAGGCCGTGGGCCTGGTGGGCTCCACCGGAAACGCCACCGGCCCCTGCCTCCATCTGGAGCTGATCGTCGGCGGAAGTTATGTTAACCCGTCCTATTACCTGCCTGTATGAGGACACTTTACATAACACAGAACGATGAAGTTAACATAACTTATGATTTGAGCGATAAAGTTAACATAACATTTGCTCGAAGTCATGGAGTTAACATAACTTTTGGCTTTATCCTGCTGCTGGCGGCGGTGACGCTCCTCTCCGGGTTCCGGTTGACCCTGGTGATCCTCGCCGCCGCGGGGGTACATGAGCTGGGACATTTGGCGGCCATTTGGCTGTGCGGGGGGAAGGTGGAGGGCGTCCGCCTGGGGGCCTGCGGGGCGGAGATCGTCCTCTCCGGGCGGTTTTCCTATCTCCGGGACGCGCTGATCGCCCTGTCCGGGCCCCTGGCCGGGGGACTTTGCGTCTTTTTCGCCGCCGCCCTGGGCTCCCTTTGGCCCTGTGCCTTTCTCCGGGAGCTTTGCGCCGTCAGCGCCCTCTATACGGTATTCAACCTCTTTCCCCTGGGCTCCATGGACGGGGGCAGGGCCCTTTACGCCCTCTCCGCCCACGCCTTCGGGCCCGACGCCGCCGGGCGTATTTGTCTCATTTCCAACATTCTCTCCGCCCTCGCGCTGCTGGCCGCCGGAACCGCCGTTCTTTTCGTGACACGGGGGAATTTTTCCGCCCTTATTTGCGCCGTTTTTGTTATAATCATGTGTTGCAAAAACCGCTGAAATAGTGTATGATTGTCCTGTCGATCATCTTGATTTCAGGCGGTTTGAACTATGGATGCTGAGCTTGAGCGGATCCTGCTGAAAGTGCAGAAGCCCGCCCGGTATACCGGCGGGGAATATAACCAGATCATCAAGGACAAGGCGGAGGTGGATCTCCGCATGGCCTTCTGCTTCCCCGACACCTACGAGATCGGGATGTCCAACTTAGGATTACAGATCCTGTACGGGGCCATCAACGCCCGACCCGGCATGTGGTGCGAGCGGTGCTTCGCCCCCTGGGGGGACATGGAGGAGGAGATGCGCCGGGCCCATATCCCCCTGTACGCCCTGGAGAGCGGCGACCCGCTGACGGAATTTGACGCCCTGGGCTTCTCCCTGGGCTATGAGATGGCCTATACCAGCGTCCTCAACATGCTGGACCTGGCCGGCATCCCGGTGCGGAGCGCCGACCGGAAGTCCCTGACGCCCCTTATTTTTGCCGGCGGCACCTCCTGCGTCAACCCGGAGCCCATGGCGGATTTTCTGGACCTGTGCGCCATCGGCGAGGGGGAGGAGCTGGACGTCGAGATCCTGGAGCTTCTGCGGAGGGCCAAGCGGGAGGACTGGGACAAGCCGCGTTTTCTGCGGGCGGCCGCCCGGATCCCCGGCGTCTACGTACCAAGCCTCTACGAGCCGGCATATAACGGCGACGGAACGCTGAAATGTGTCGCCCGCCGGGAGGACGCGCCGGAGCGGGTGACCAAGCGCATCATTGAGGATATGGACAGCGCCTTTTACCCCACAAAGGCCATCGTCCCCTCCACCGAGATCGTCCACGACCGGGTGGTGCTGGAGCTGTTTCGGGGCTGTGTCCGGGGGTGCCGGTTCTGTCAGGCGGGCTTTGTGTACCGTCCGGTGCGGCGGCACAGCGTGGATTTTCTCCTGGAGAAGGCCAGGGCGGCGCTGGAGAGCTCCGGCTATGAGGAGATCACCCTGTCCAGCCTCTCCACCAGCGATTTCAAGGGCCTGCCGGAGCTGACGGACGGGCTTTTGGAGTGGTGCGAGCCGCGAAAGATCAGCCTCTCTCTGCCCTCTCTGCGGGCCGATAACTTCTCCATGTCCCTGATGGAGCGGGTGCAGAAGGTGCGCAAATCGGGCCTGACCTTCGCCCCGGAGGCGGGCAGTCAGCGCCTGCGGGACGTGATCAACAAGAACGTCACCGAGGAGGCGCTGTTGAACTCCTGCCGCATCGCCTTTGAGGGCGGCTGGAACACCCTGAAGCTCTACTTTATGCTGGGCCTGCCCACGGAGACGGACGAGGACGTACTCGCCATCGCGCGGCTGGCCGAGCAGGTCCTGCACACCTGGCGGGAGCACGCCGCCAACAAGTCCCGGGGCGTGAAGATCACCGTCAGCACCTCCATGTTCGTGCCCAAGCCCCATACGCCCTTCCAGTGGGAGGCCCAGGTGGGGGTGGAGGAGTATTTGCGGCGCGTCCGGCTCCTGCGGGACGCCATCAACTCCCGCTCCATCGTCTACAACTGGCACGAGCCCCACGTGAGCCTCATCGAGGCGGCACTGTCCCGGGGCGACCGCCGGATGGGCGCGGTGATAGAGGAGGTCTGGAAAAACGGCGGCAGGCTGGATTCCTGGACGGACTATTTCAGTATGGAGCGCTGGCTGGACGCCTTTAGGGCCTCCGGGCTGGACCCGGACTTTTACGCCGCCCGGGAGCGGGGAGCGGACGAGCTCTTTCCCTGGGACCTCATTGACGTGGGCGTGAGCAGGCGGTATCTGGCCCGGGAGCGGGCGGAGGCCTACGCCGGGCGCGTCACGCCGGACTGCCGGGTGAAGTGCATGGGCTGTGGGGCCAACTGCCTTTTGAAAAGAGGTGGGTGCGATGAATAGGATCCTGTTTACCAAGACCGGCCGCGCCGTCTTCATCTCCCACCTGGACCTGATGCGCACCATGCAGCGCGCCTTTATCCGGGCCGGGGTGAGGATCGGGCACACCGAGGGGTTCAACCCCCACCCCTATATGAATTTCGCCCTGCCCCTCTCCCTGGGCGTGGAGAGCCGGTGCGAGCTGATGGAGTTCAAGCTGGAGGAGGAGACGGCGCTTTCCGCGCTTCCGGCGCGGCTCAACGGCGTTTTGCCCGAGGGGATCGAGGTACTGGAGGCCTACGCGTCGAATACGAAATTTAAATATATCAAATGGCTTGACATAGAGGCGCATTTGTTTTACTATAATGAAGTTCAGCCAGCGGCGGAGCTGGCGGCGTTTTTCGCACGCCCGGAGCTGGTGATGGAGAAACGCACCAAGCGCCAGACCGCCAGCGTGGATATAAAGCCCCTGATCGCGTCCCTGACGGTGGAGGATGTCTCCCCGGGGGAAGCGCTGCTCACGGCGCGCCTGTCCGCCCAGGAGCCGTCTCTGTCCCCGGCCCAGCTTCTGGAGGCCGTCCGGCAGCTGGCCCCGGCCCTTGCGCCCGGTCACGTCCGGACGAGGCGGCTGGAGGTTTTCGACAAGGATATGAACATTTTCAGATAAAAATACGATCCCCAGAGAGAAAATGGAGGAATGAACATGGCAGAACAAGATCCCAAGGTCAGGAGAATTGGCGTCCTCACCTCCGGCGGCGACGCGCCTGGCATGAACTCCGCCATCCGCGCCGTTGTCCGCACCGCCCACAGCCTGGGCATCGAGTGCATCGGCGTCCGGCGCGGCTATCACGGCCTGATCACAGGCGATATGGAGCCGCTGACCCCCCAGGACGTCTCCGGCATCACCAGCCTTGGCGGCACCATGCTGTACACCGCCAGGAGCGCCGAATTCCGCACCCCGGAGGGGGTGCAGAGGGCCGCGGACATCTGCCGGTTCCGGGGCATCGACGGCCTTGTGTGCGTGGGCGGCGACGGCACCTTCCGGGGCGCGCTGGAGCTGTCCAAATACGGCATCAGCGTGTGCGGCATCCCCGCCACCATCGACAACGACATCGCCTGCACCAGCTACACCATCGGCTTCGACACCGCCTGCAACACCGCCATCGAGTGCATCGACAAGCTCAACGACACCATGAAGTCCCATGAGCGCTGTTCCGTGGTGGAGGTCATGGGCAACCGCGCCGGGTACCTGGCCCTCTATGTGGGCCTGGCCGTGGGTGCCTCCGCCGTCCTGGTGCCGGAGAAGCCCATCGACTATAAGCGCGACGTGATCCGGCCCATCCGCGAGGGCCAGCTCCACGGCCGCACCAATTACGCCGTGATCGTGGCCGAGGGCGCCGCCCACGCCACCGAGGTGGCCAAGATCGTGGCGGAGGAGACGGGCATGGACACCCGCGCCACCATCATCGGCCACGTCCAGCGCGGCGGCCGTCCCACCGTCCGCGACCGGGTCCTGGCGGCGGATTTCGGCTACAACGCCGTGAAGGTGCTGGCCGAGGGCATGACCAACAAGGTCATCTGCTACGACGGGCAGAAGATGTTCCCCATGGACATCGTGGAGGCCCTGAAGATGAAGAAGGATCTGGGCGAGCACAACTACAGCATGATGGAGACGCTGCGCTCCGGCATGTGATATGTGAGGGTTTTACAAAAATTCAAAAAAACGCAAAAAAATTCTTGCATTTTTCAAAGCATTGTGTTATTATATCAAGGCCTTTGCGGGTATGCTCCTTTTGGGAGGATAAATCCCGCGTATCGGGGCGGTCCTATGCCGTGTGACGCGGTACGAACGCCTATCAAGAGGGGAGGAAAAACACAATGAATTTAGTCGAGACACTGAATCAGCAGTACATGAAGCCTGAACTTCCCGAGATGAACGTGGGCGACACCGTCCGTGTCACCGTCCGTGTCAAGGAGGGCAACCGCGAGCGCACCCAGGCTTTTGAGGGTACGATCATCGCCAAGAAGCACGGCGGCATCAACGAGACCATCACCGTCCGCCGTATCTCCTACAACGTGGGCTGTGAGAAGGTCTTCCCGGTCCATTCTCCCAGCATCGTCTCCGTAGAGACTGTCCGGCGCGGCAAGGTCCGCAGGGCAAAGCTCTACTACCTGAGAGACCGCGTGGGCAAGAATGCCAAGGTCAAGGAGAGAATCTAAGTCAAAAAAAGGGGGATACGATCCCCCTTTTTTTGGTATTCTATCCGGTTTTCTCCGCCGGGAAAATCCGTGAGAAAGGTTGTGAGACTGTGGCGGAGGACAAGAGAGTCAAACCGGCGGCACCGGCGAAAAAGCAAAAGCCCGCGGACGAGGCGAAAATGGAGCTCTACGACTGGCTGCAGTGCATCGTCAGCGCCATCGTCGTGGGCATCCTCCTTTTCATGTTCGGCCTGCGCGTGGTCAACGTCAAGGGCCACTCCATGGAGCCCACGCTCCTGGACACCGATATGATCGTGACCTCGAACCTTTTCTATACGCCCAAAAACGGCGACGTGGTGGTTTTGCAGACCGATTCCTACGGCCCCGACCCGCTGGTGAAGCGCGTCATCGCCACCGGCGGCCAGACCGTGGATATCGACTTTGAGGCCGGCATCGTCTATGTGGACGGCGTGGCCCTGGACGAGCCGTATATCGCCGAGCCCACCGCCGTGCGGGAGGACTTCGAGGGCCCCGTGGAGGTGCCGGAGGGGTGCCTTTTCCTCATGGGCGACAACCGCAACCGCTCCACCGACAGCCGCACCAGCTCCATCGGCATGGTGGACACCCGGTGCGTCATCGGGAAGGTGCTTTGCGTGATCTATCCCGCCGCCTCCCCCTACGAGGGACGGGATCTGGGCCGGATCGGGAGTATCTACTGATGGAGACGGAGATGAACATCCAGTGGTTCCCCGGCCATATGGCCAAGGCCCGCAGGATGGTGACGGACAATTTAAAGCTGGTGGACGCCGTCTGCGAGGTGGTGGACGCCCGCGTGCCCCGCTCCTCCCGCAACCCGGAGATCGACCGGCTCTGTGCCGGGAAGCCCCGGCTCATTATCCTGAACCGGGTGGATCAGGCCGACCCCGAAAAGACAAGGCTGTGGCGCGCTTATTTCCGCGCCCAGGGCTCCGGCGCGCTGGAGACGGACTGCAAGTCCGGCCGGGGCGTGGCCGCCTTCACCGGGGCCGTGCGGGAGCTGTTGAAGGACAAGCTGGCGGCCTGGGCCGCCAGGGGACAGGCGGGGAAGCCTCTGCGCGTCATGGTGCTGGGCATCCCCAATGTGGGCAAAAGCTCCTTTATCAACCGCGTCGCCAAACGGAAGGCCGCCGAGGCCTCCGACCGGCCCGGCGTCACCCGGGGCAAGCAGTGGATCGCCGCCGGGAACGGCGTGGAGTTGCTGGACACCCCGGGCCTTCTCTGGCCCCGCTTTGAGGATAAGCTGACCGGGGAGAACCTGGCCTTTACCGGCGCTGTCCGGGACGATATCCTGGACACGGAGACCCTGGGCGCGCGCCTGTGCGAGCGGCTGCGGGACCTCTATCCCCAGGCGCTGACCGGCCGCTTCGGCATCGAGCCGCCGGAGGGAAGGACCGGCTTTGAGCTGCTGGAGGCCTGCGCCCGCCGGCGCGGCTTCCTCCTGTCCGGCGGAGAGCTGGACACGGAGCGCATGGCCAAGGTGCTCTTGGACGAATTTCGCGGCGGCAAGCTGGGCCGCCTGACCCTGGACGGGACCCCGGAGGTGTACGATGGATCTTTGGGAACATGAACGGGCGCTCTACGAGCGCGGCTATACCGTCCTGGCCGGGGTGGACGAGGCCGGGCGCGGCCCCCTGGCCGGGCCCGTGTGCGCCGCCGCCGTGATCCTGCCCCGGGAGCTTCAAATAGACGGTCTCAACGACTCCAAGAAGCTCTCGGAGAAAAAGCGGGAGGCGCTTTTTGACATCATCCGTGAGAAGGCCCTGGCGTACAGCGTGGCCTTCGCCTCCCACCGGGAGATCGACGAGCTGAACATTTTAAACGCCACCTATCTTGCCATGAACCGGGCCGTCGCCGGCCTTTCGCTGACGCCCGATATGACTGTCATCGACGGCAACCGGGCCAAGGGGATCGAGTTTCCCAACATCACCCTGGTGGGCGGGGACGGCAAGAGCGCCAACGTGGCCGCCGCGTCCGTTTTAGCCAAGGTCACCCGTGACCGGCTCATGTGCGAGCTGGCGGAGAAGTACCCCGGCTACGGCTTTGAAAAGCACAAGGGCTACCCGACGCGGGCGCACTACGAGGCCCTGCGTAGGCTGGGGCCCTCGGAGATCCACCGGGTCACCTTTTTGAGGAAAAAACATTGAATACAAAACTGCTGGGCCGCTGGGGCGAGGCCGCCGCGGCGGACTATCTGCGGAAAAAGGGATATAAGATCGTGGCCTCCGGGTACCGCACCAGGCTGGGGGAGATCGACCTGATCGCCGAGGACCGCAGGACCCTGGCCTTTGTGGAGGTCAAAACACGCCGCGGCGACAGCTTTGCCGAGGCGAAGGAAGCCGTCACCTGGCGCAAGCAGGGCCGGATCCTCCAGGCGGCCAGACAGTATCTGGCCGGTCACGGGACGGACAAGGAGGTACGTCTGGACGTGATCGAGATCTACGCCCCGGAGGGGACCGATACGAAAAAACCCGTCATTAACCACATTGAAAACGCTTTTACCGAGGATCGGTAAGGCTGGAGGAACCGAGACTGTCGGAAAAAGCCCTGACAGGCTTTTTCCGACAAGGGGAACGTGCGGGAAAAATTTCTGAATTTTGCGAAATTCAGAAATTTCCCCCTTTTGTCACGCTGTGCGCACGCAGAGCGCACGCTTGCGTGACAAAAGGGATTTTTTCCGACGCGCATGTCGCCGGAAAAAAGTTCTAATTTGAGTTTTTTGACAAGCTGTGGAGGAACTATCAATTATGCGCTATATCAGCACACGCGACAATAAAACATCCGTCTCCCCGGCTCGGGCCATCGAGCAGGGCCTCAGCGCGGAGGGGGGACTTTTTGTGCCCGCCTCCGTCCCGCGGCTCCCCGACGGGGCCCTGGAGGAGCTCTGCGCCATGAATTACCGCCAGAGAGCCGTCTACGTCATGAAGCTCTTTCTGGAGGATTACCAGGTGGCGGAGCTGACGGACTTTGTGACCCGCGCCTACGGCCCCGGCGGCTTCGACACGCCCTGGGTGGCGCCGGTCCGGAGACTTGACAAAAACACCTGTTTTCTGGAGCTTTGGCACGGCCCCACCTGCGCCTTCAAGGATATGGCTTTGCAGATGCTGCCGTACCTGCTCACCGCCGCCGTCCGCAAAAACGGCGAGGAGCGCCGGGTCTGCATCCTGGTGGCCACCTCCGGCGACACCGGCAAGGCGGCCCTGGAGGGCTTCGCCGACGTGGAGGGGACGAAGATCTGCGTCTTTTACCCCCGGGACGGCGTGTCCGACATCCAGAAGCTCCAGATGACCAGCCAATCCGGCGGCAACGTCCTGGTCTGCGCCGTCAACGGCAATTTTGACGACGCCCAGACCACGGTGAAGGAGATCTTTTCCGACCCGGCCCTGCGGGAGGAGCTGTCGGAGGCCGGCTGGATGCTCTCCTCGGCCAACTCCATCAACTGGGGCCGGCTCCTGCCCCAGATCGTCTATTATATCTCCGCCTACTGCGACCTGGTGAACGGGCAGGAGATTGCCCTGGGCGATCCCGTCAATTTCTGTGTCCCCACCGGCAACTTCGGGGATATCCTGGCCGGCTTCTACGCCAAATGTATGGGCCTGCCGGTGGGCAAGCTCATCTGCGCCTCCAACCGCAACGACGTGCTCACCGACTTCTTCAAAACCGGCGTCTACGATAGAAGGCGGGACTTCCACACCACCATTTCCCCCTCCATGGACATTCTGGTGTCCAGCAACCTGGAGCGGCTTCTGTATCACCTGTCCGGCGGGAACGACCGGGAGACGGCGGGATATATGGAGGCGCTGAAAACAGCGGGGAAGTACGCCGTCTCCAAAAAGATCAGGTCCGCCATGGACGCGCTCTTTGCCGCCGGGACCTGCTCGGATGAGGAGACGAAGGACGCCATCCGCGGGGTCTTTACGGAGCACAAGTACCTGATGGACACCCACACCGCCGTGGCCTACGGGGTGCTGGAGAAGTACCGGCGGGAGACGGGGGACGATACCTCCACGGTGATCGTTTCCACCGCCAGCCCCTTCAAATTCTGCGCCGCCGTGCTGGAGGCCCTGAATGAGACGCCTGAGGGCGCCGGGCCGGAGCTCATCGGCCAGCTGGAGACCGTAACCGGCGTCCGCGCCCCGGAGCCGCTGAAGGCCCTGGCCGGCAAAACCGCCCGGTTCACCGACAGCTTTGACAAGGCGGAGCTGCCCGATGTGGTCCGCCGGTTCCTGAAATAACCTATGTACCCGGCGGGATGCCGGGGTTGCGCCAAGCTTACAGGGAGGCTTTCGCCTCGAAGGTGCCGCAGAAGGTCTCGGCCTTGCGGATGGCGGAGTGGTTTTCCACAACGATGGCGTCCGCGTGGCAGTGGCCGTCGGTGCCGTGATACTTGCAGTTGATCACGTCGCAGCCCACACAGCCCAGCTTGTCGCCGTGGGAATTTATGTTTTCGCTCATATGCTCTGCCCCTTTCTGAAAGTGTCCCTTTTATTATGCGCGCCGCGGTTGAAACTATGCGTGGGAGGTCATTATGCTCTGGACGATCGGCGATCTGCACCTGTCCTTTGAGACGGACAAGCCCATGGATATCTTCGGCCCGGAGTGGGCCGGACATACGGAGAAGCTTCTGGAGGGCTTTTCCGATGTGGGCCCGGAGGACACCGCCGTTCTCTGCGGGGATCTGACCTGGGGCATGGACATGAAAAGCTGTCTTGCGGATTTCCGGTTCATCGACGCCCTGCCGGGCCGGAAGATCATCCTCAAGGGGAACCACGACTACTGGTGGAGCACCGCCAGCGCCGCCAAACGGTTTTTCGCGGAAAACGGCATCGGCACCGTGGAGATCCTCCACAACAACTGCTTTTTCTACGGGGACGCGGCCCTGTGCGGCACCCGGGGGTGGATGTGCCCCAACGAGAACCCCGCGCCCCACGACCGGAAGATCATGCTCCGGGAGATCGGGCGGCTGGAGGCCAGCCTCAAGGCGGCGGGGGAGCGGGAGCGGAAGCTCGTCTTTCTCCACTACCCGCCCATCTTCGGGAAATTCTACGCCGAGGGCCTCATCGACGTCATGGAGCGGTACGGCGTCCGGGAGTGCTATTACGGCCATATCCACGGCGCGGGCCGGCCCCTGGCCTTCGAGGGAGTGGACCGGGGGATCCGCTATAAGCTCGTATCCGCCGACCATTTGAGGTTCAGGCCAATAAAAATCATGTGATTTCGCGAAAAATGTTTGCAAATCCGCCAATCTCTGCTATAATGATAAAGTTGCCCGAAAAAGAGGCATGAAGACAGGAGGAAACCAAATGAACGTCAAGGAATTTGAGAGAAAAGAGAAGAACACAGCCGAGCTCACCGTGCATGTCACGCCCGAGGAGTTTGAGGCCGCCGTGCAGAAGGCCTACCTCAAGGGCCGCGGCCGGATCCAGATCCCCGGCTTCCGCAAGGGCAAGGCCCCCCGGAAGATGATCGAGGCCATGTACGGCCAGGGCGCCTTCTACGAGGACGCCGTGGAGGCGCTGGCGCCCGAGGCTCTGGACGCCGGCATCCGCGAGAAGGAGCTCTCCACCGTGGGCCGCCCCTCCATCCTGGATTTCAACATCGGCGAGGACAAGTCTCTCTCTGTCAAGTTCCTCGTGTCCCTGTACCCCGAGGTGAAGCTGGAGGGCTACAAGGGAATAGAGGCGCCCCGTCCCGAGGTGAACGTCACCGACGGGGACGTGGAGCGGGAGCTGGAGTCCGTCCGCCGGCAGAACGCCCGGATCGAGACGGCCGAGCGCCCCGCCCAGAACGGCGATGTGGTCACCATCGACTTCGAGGGCTTTATGGACGGCAAGCCCTTTGACGGCGGCAAGGGCGAGAACCACGACCTGGAGCTGGGCTCCGGCCAGTTCATCCCCGGCTTTGAGGAACAGCTGGTGGGGAAGTCCGCCGGCGAGGACACGGACGTGAACGTGACCTTCCCCGAGGCCTACGCCCCCGAGCTTGCCGGCAAGGACGCCACCTTCAAGGTGCACGTCAGCGAGGTGAAGTCCAAGGAGCTGCCCGCCCTGGACGATGAGTTTGCCAAGGACGTCTCCGAGTACGACACCCTGGAGGAGTACAAGGCCAGTGTCAAAAACGAGCTTCTGGAGCAGCGGCGCGGCCAGGCCCAGTCGGCCTTTGAGGAGGCCGTCATGAGCCGCCTTTCCGAGAAGGTGGAGGGCGACATCCCCGAGGCCATGATCGACGACCAGGTGGACCAGATGATGAGCAATTTCCGCTACAATCTGGCCTCCCAGGGCTGGGACATGGAGCAGTATTTCTCCATGATGGGCATGAACGTGGAGGACTTCCGCAAGGACGCCCGCCCCACCGCCGAGAAGCAGATCCGGTTGGATCTGGCCTTTGAGTATATCGCCAAGACCGAGGACTTCCCCGTGTCCGACGAGGACGTGGAGGCGGAGTATCAGAGGCTGGCCGACCAGTACAAGATGGGCCTTGACGAGGTCAAGCGCACCGTCACCGCCGATTCCGTCAAGACCGGCCTGAAGCTGGAGCGCGCCCGCCAGCTGGTGCTGGATACCGCCGCCGAGGAGAAGAAGACGGCGAAGAAGGCCGCCAAGAAGGCCGCCGGCGAGGAGAGCGGTGAGGAGGCCCCGGCGGAGGAGAAGCCCGCCAAAAAGGCGCCCAGAAAGTCCGCCAAAAAATCCGAGGAGAAGCCGGAGGAAAAGGCTGAATAATCCGGCCCTGTCCTGGCTATCCTTTATCAGTACATTTGCCCCTCCGGCTTTCGGCCGGGGGAGCGGCAGTGATCATCGTGTGAGGAGGTCATTTTATGAGCTTGGTACCCTATGTAGTTGAACAGACATCCCGGGGCGAGAGGAGCTACGATATTTTCTCCCGTCTTCTCAACGACCGCATCGTTTTTTTGGGCGAGGAGGTC
>CANRMY010000011.1 GCA_947631845.1 uncultured Oscillospiraceae bacterium
AGCGTCACCAACACCGGCACCGACACCAACGCCATTTTGAACTTCGTCATTCCCCAGGGCGCCACCGGGGCCACCGGCGCGACGGGAGCTACCGGCGCGACAGGAGCAACCGGAGCCCAAGGCCCCCAGGGTCCCGCCGGTCCCACAGGCGCTACAGGCGCGACCGGCCCGCAAGGCCCTGCCGGCGCGGCGGCCACCATTGAGATCGGCACCGTCACCACCGGCGCGCCGGGGACGCCCGCCAGCGTCACCAACACCGGCACCGACACCAACGCCATTTTGAACTTCGTCATTCCCCAGGGCGCCACCGGGGCCACCGGAGCCACGGGTCTTACGGGCGCTGCCGGGGCGACAGGGGCCACAGGCCCCGCCGGCCCGCAAGGCCCCCAGGGGCCCCAGGGCGAACCCGGCCCCCAGGGCCCCGCCGGTACGCCCGCGCCCGTGGGCTACGGCGATTTCTACGCCCTGATGCCCGACGACAACGCCACGGCCGTGGGCGTGGGAGACGCCATCGAGTTCCCCAACGACGGCCCCACCGCCGGAGGGGTCGCCTCCGCCTCCGACACCACCTTTACCGTGGCTGACGCCGGCACTTATCTGGTGCTCTTCCAGGTCAGCGTCACCGGGGCCGGGCAACTGGCTCTGGCCGTCAACGGCGCCGAGGCCGCCACCACCGTGGTGGGCCGCGCGGGAGGCACCGATCAGATCGTCGGCGTCAGCGTCCAGACCCTGGCCGCCGGCGACACGCTGTCCGTGGTCAACTCCTCCGGCAGCGCCGCCGCCATCACCATCACCCCCGCCGCCGGCGGAAACAACCCCGTCTCGGCGCACCTTGTCATCGTCAGAATAGCCTGAACCCGCCTCCCCCCGGCGGAGGGCCGCCCTTATAAGGGCGGAGAAAACTTACTTTCTCCTCTTTTGTGTTGACAAAAGAGGAGAAAGTAACAAAGAGGAGAAAAGCAATAGGGCGGAAATCGCAGCCCGTCCCACTCATCACCGCGCGCCTTTTGACGAATGGTCTCTGCGTTTAACCCGCTTAGCCGCTCACAGCTCTATAATCAAAGATTTCATTCCTATTTAACCCGCGCTGGTGCGGCGATATATGAGCAGTGTCTGTAGGGGCCGATTACCCGCTCGGCCCAAACACCGCACCGTCGAATTTCCGAACGGCCCACCGTATTTCCCGGCGCATTTCGAACAACGCACCCGTACGGGCCGGACACCGGTCGGCCCGTGTATCGAATTCCCGAACATATTTCGTTATATGCCGTACGGGCCGCCTGGAGAGGCGGCCCCTACAAGGTCGTTCGATGGATTTTCGGGAAATTCGGTGGGCCGCCGAAGGCGGCGGCCCGTACAGCGTCTAAAGGAAAAACCAGGAAGTCGTCATGCGTGGGAAAGCCCATTTCCCGTGCCCGCCGCCCCGCGGGCGATCCCTTGGGGTTCTCCACATAGGGGCCGCGGCCCCTGTGTGGTCGTTTTTAAAAGGTGGGGTCCAGGGGAGGGAAAAAACGAAATCCCTCCCCTGGTTTCTTTTCCTCTTTTGTTTCTTTTCTCCTTTTGGAAATCCAAAAGGAGAAAAGAAAGTTTCCCGTCCGCCTATAAGGCGGACAACCTTATAAAACCCCTCAATCCTCGGCGTGATCGGCTTCCACACGCTGGCCGCTCCAGATGCGCTTCTGCGTCCAGGGCTCGTCGGGGGCGGCCCAGAAGGGGTGGGTGTGGGGTAGGCCCAGGGGCAGAAAGACCGTCTCGCACAGGTAGAGGCTCCCCACGCCGATGTAGCCCTCCGCCAGCTCCGGCTGAAGGCCGCTGATCCCCGGCAGGAGGAAGCCGTTTTCGTCGTAGATGTTCCCCCGGTGTACCCGCCGGATCACCGCCGTCAGGCCGCAGCGGGCCTGGGCCGGGGTCACATACGCGGGCAGAAAGCCCTCCAGGGCGGCCTGGGCCAGGAGCTGGAAGGCCCCGTAGCGATAGGTCGAGGAACGGCCCAGGACCGGGTACGAGCCGTCGGGCATAATGAGCCGCTCCAGGATCCCGGCGCACCTCGCCGCCCGTTTCAGCTCAATTTCATAGAATTCCGCGTACTTTTTGTCCTCTTTCAGTTCCCTGAGGATATCCGTCATCATGGGGTGGATGACAAAGGAGTTATAGTAGTCGGCGTGGAACCGCTCCCCGTCCCCGTAGACCCCGTCCCCCACATACCAGCCCCGGAAGGCATCCAGCGCCCTGTCCACGGGCGCCGGCTCCCAGTCCTCCCCCACATGCCGCAGAAAGATCTCGATCATGGCGGAAAAGAAGAGCCAGTTGGAGTTGTAGGGGGTGAATTTCCGGGTGGAGCGCAGAGCGGCGGCCAGGCGGCGCCGGGTGAGTTCCTCCAGGGAAAACCAGAGAGCGCCGGGGGCCCGCAGCAGGGCGTGGGCCAGAAAGGCCGCGTCCACCAGGGACTGCCCGTACCCCTCCGTGAAGTTCACCGCATCCGGGCTTCGGGGATCCACCGCGTTCTGAAGGCCCCTCCGGGCCAGGGCGCGAAAGCGCTCCCGCGCCGCCCGTTCCCCGGAGGGCTCCTCCGCCTCCAGCCACGGGGCCATGCCGCACAGCGTCCTGCCCAATGCCTCCAGGGGGGCGTAGAGGGCCCGGTCCGGGTGGAACGCCAGGGGGAGGGAGGTTTTCAGCCGGTTCTCCGCCAGGGCGGACAGCACGGGGTACGCGGTCTTCAGCATGGCGTCCAGCCAGAGCTTTCTCGTCACCACACAAAGACCCCCTTCCCCAGCCGCTTCAGCACCGCCTCGGTGAAGAAATAATCGGCGTAGATAAGCGGGTGGTTGTGCTCCCTGTCGTGGAAGCTCACCGAACAGCGGCTCAGGAGAAAATCCGTGTCCGGGGAGAGATCCAGGCGCTTTTCCGAAAGCGCGGTCAACAGGCGCTCCGCCGCTTCCCTGTACCGGCTCTCCCCCGCCGCCACGGCCAGCTCCAGAAGCCCCGAGGCGGCGATGGCGGCGGCGCTGTCGTCCTCAAAGGCGCAGTCCGCCCCCTGGGCGAAGTCCACGGGGATCAGGCCGGAGGCGGGGATATGGGCGATGAAGTAGTCCGCCGCTCTCTTAGCGCAGACAAGGAAGATTGGATCCTCTGTGTGGAGCCAGGAGAGAGTAAAGCCGTAGACCGCCCACGCCTGTCCCCGGGTCCAGGCACCGCCGGCGGCCATGCCCTGGCCGGGGAGCGTCCCCCGCTTTTCCCCGGTGGCGGGGTCGAAAACCACGATATGCTCCACCGAGCCGTCGGGCCGCTGGAAGTGGGCGGCGGCGGTCCCGGCGTGGAGGGCGGCGATCTGCCCAAAGCGGGGGTCGCCCGTCAGGGCCGAGGCCCTGTACAAAAGGGGCAGGTTCATCAGGCAGTCGATGATGGCCCAGCCGGCCTTCTCCCCGCCCTGATCGTTCCAGGCGCGGATAAAATTCCCCCTGGGATTGAAGCGGCCCGCCAGGTTGGAGGCCGCCAGCAACAGGCGGTTCAGGGACGCGGGGTCCTTTGTGAGCGTATAGTCGGCCCCGGCGGTGAGCAGCCACTTAAAGCCGCTGTCGTGGTCCATTCCCCCGGCGTCCAAAAGCGCCGCGTCCAGCTTCCGCTCAACAGCGGCGGCGGCGCTTTTCAGCTCCGCCGCCCCCGTCAGGGCGTAGACCTGCCACAGGCTCCCCGCCCAAAAACCGTTTGTCCACCAGGAGATGTGCTCCCCCGATTGGTCGTCAAAGCGCCCTCCGACGTCCGTCCGGTAGGGAATTTTCTCCCCGCTCCGGCGGCACACCAGCAGCGTCTTTTCACTGATGCTCCGGGCCAATTCCTCCCACATAGGCGGACCTCCAAAAAAATAATTATTTTTACATAAGAATACTTGACAGATTATCGTCTTTGTGGTATAATACAATTATTCCGAAATATTCGGAATGGGCCTTATTTGACCACCACGTTGTCCTCGCCCAAAAGCTCCCTCAGCTCCTGCACCAGGGCCGGGTGGATGAGGCAGTCGGCGCCCACCCGGCGGCGGGTGTCGGCGAAAAACACCACCAGCTGCTGTTCGCCGGGGAACATGGTGAGCAGCAGGCGGATCCTGTGGTACTCCGGGCAGTTCTCCGTGGGCAGGCGGAGGTAGAGCTTTTTATTGGCTTCCGGCTCGAGCTCCCCCGGGGCGTCCGGCCGCAGATCGGTCAGGGGGCGCAGGAAGATGACCACAGCCTGGGGCTCCTTCCCCTCCCGGATGGAGAGGCGCGCGCGGGTCATCACAAGGGCCCCCTCCCGCATGTAGACGCCGGACTGATCCAGGACGCGCTGGAAGGCCAGCAGCTCCATGCTCCCGGTGCCGTCGTCCAGGGTCAGATAGGCCATCAGGCCGCCGTTTTTGGTGGCGCGGGTGCGGCTGGAGATGATGACGCCGGCGAAGGCCATCTCCTGGTCGTCGGCAAAGCGGTGCGTCTCCCGCTCCTCGGCGTAGTCGGCCAGGACGGCGCCGATGTTGGTGACGCCCATCCGCCGGACGGCCTGCCGGTAGGCGTCCATGGGGTGGCCGGAGAGGTAGAGGCCCGTGACCTCCCGCTCCATGGTCATCCGCTCCAGGGGGGAATAGTCCTCCACATCGGGCAGGGGCACGGCGGAGGCGGAGGCGGAGTCGCCGCCGCCGGAGAAAGCGCCGAAGAGATCCATCTGGCCCTCCACGTTTTTGCGGCGGCTGTCGGCGATGGCCTCCAGGGTGCGGCCGGCGATCAGCGTCAGCTGGCGGCGGTTGGCGCCCAGGGAATCGAAGGCCCCGGCCTTGATGAGGCTCTCCAGGGCGCGGGAGTTCATATCCGCCCCGTAGAGGCGCTGGCAGAAGTCGTGGAAGGAGGCGAAGGGGCCGCCGTTTTCCCGCTCCTCCACCATATTCTCAATGAATTTGGCGCCGATGTTCTTCACCGCCACCAGGCCGTAGCGGATATCGTTCCCCTCCACGGTGAAGCGGCTGCGGGAGTGGTTCACGTCGGGGGGCAGGAGGTTGATGCCCATGCTCTGGCACTCGGCGGTATACTCGGCCACCTTGTCGGCCTGGCCCAGGACGGAGCTCATCAGGGCCGCCATATATTCCCGGGGGTAGTGGCATTTGAGGTACGCCGTCTCATAGGCCACGATGGCGTAGGAGACGGAGTGGGCCTTGTTGAAGGCGTAGTTGGCGAAGGCGTTGATCTCGTCGTAGATGCTCCCGGCGATCTCGGCGGAGATGCCGTTTTTCACACAGCCGTGGATCCCCCGGGCCTCGTCGCCGTTGATGAAGGTCTCCCGCTCCTTCTGGATCTCCGCCATCTTCTTTTTGGACATGGCGCGGCGGATCATATCCGCCTGACCCAGGGAGTAGCCGGCCAGGCGCTGGAAGATCTCGATGACCTGCTCCTGATAGAGGATGCACCCGTAGGTGACGTTCAAAATCGGCTCCAGCAGGGGGTGCTTGTAGGTCACCGTCTCCGGGTGCTGGGTGGCCTCCAGGAACCGGGGGATGGAGTCCATGGGGCCGGGGCGGTAGAGGGCCACCACGGAGGAGATATCCTCGATGCTCCTGGCCTTCATGCCCACGGCCACGCTGGTCATCCCGGCGGACTCCAGTTGGAAAACCCCCGAGGTCCTCCCGGCGGAGAGCATGTCGTAGGTGGCCCTGTCGTCCGTGGGGATCTTCGTAATGTCGAAATCCGGGACGTTTCTGCGGATGTCCTGAACGGCGTCGTCGATGATGGTCAGGTTCCGCAGGCCCAAAAAGTCCATCTTGAGAAGGCCCAGCTCCTCCACGGTGGTCATGGTGTACTGGGTGGAGATGGTGTTGTCCTTTTTGGAGAGAGCCAGGGGGACGTAGGTGTGGACGGGGTCGCGGGTGATGACCACGCCGGCGGCGTGGGTGCCGTAGTCCTTGGGCATGTCCTCGATGGCCCGGGCCGTCTCGATGACGCGTTTATACCGCTCGTCCCGGTCCATCAGCTCCCGCAGCTGCGCGGAGACGCGCACCGCGTCGTCGATGGTCATTTTGGCGTCGTCGGGCATGGATTTGGCCAGCTCGTTCTCCTCGGCGAAGGTCAGGCCCAGCACCTTGGAGACGCTGCGGACGGCATTTTTGGCCTTCAGGGTGTTGAAGGTGATGATCTGGGCCACATGGTCCGCGCCGTACTTGCGCTTGACGTAGTCCATGACCTCGCCCCGGCGGCGCTCGCAGAAGTCCATATCAATATCCGGCATACTGACCCGCTCGGGGTTCAGGAACCGCTCGAAGAAGAGGTTGTATTTGATGGGGTCCACGTCGGTGATGCCCAGGGTATAGCTGACCACGCTCCCCGCCGCGCTGCCCCGCCCCGGCCCCACGGGGATGCCGTTTCTCTTGGCGTACATGACGAAGTCCTGGACGATCAGGAAATAGTCGGTGAAGCCCATGCGGTCGATCATGTCGAGCTCGTAGAAAAGCTGTTTTTTCGCCCGGTCGTAGATCTCCCCGGCGTACCGGCGGGAAAGGCCCTCCAGGCACTGCTTTTCCAGGTAGTCCTTGGACGTGACGCCCGCCGGGAGCTTGAATTCCGGCAGGTGGTAGTGGCCGAATTCAAACCGCATATCGCACATGGCCGCGATCTTTTCGGTGTTGTCCGCCGCCTCCGGGTGGTTGGGAAAGAGGGCGCGCATCTCCTCCTCGGACTTGAGATACAGCCCGTCGCCCTGGAACTTCATGCGGTTGGGCTCGTCCAGGGTCTTGCCGGTCTGGATGCACATCAGCACGTCCTGGGCGTAGGCGTCCTCCCGCTTTAAATAGTGGACGTCGTTGGTCAGCACCAGGGGGATGCCCGTCTCCTTGGAGAGCCGGAGGAGGCCCCGGGCGGCGGTGCGCTCCTCGGCGATGCCGTGGTCCTGGAGCTCAAGGTAGTAATTGCCCTTCCCGAAGATCCTTTCAAATTCCAGGGCGGTCTTTTTGGCCTCGTCGAACTTGTCCTCCAGGATGAGGCGCGGCACCCGCCCCTGGATGCAGGCGGACAGGGCGATGAGGCCCTCGGCGTGGGCCCGCAGCAGGTCCATATCCACCCGGGGCTTCATGTAAAAGCCCTGGACGAAGCTCATGGACACCATGTAGCAGAGGTTTTTGTAGCCCGTCTCGTTTTTGCACAGCAGGATCAGGTGGTAGCGCACCGAGTCCTCCCCCCGCTCCATGTCGAAGCGGGTGCGGGGGGCCACGTAGACCTCGCAGCCGATGATGGGACGGATCCCCTCCTTCAGGCACTCCTTATAGAAGGCCACGGCCCCGTACATGACGCCGTGGTCGGTGATGGCGAGGCTGGTCTGGCCCAGCTCTTTGGCCCTTTTGGGCAGGTCCTTGATACGGCAGGCCCCGTCCAGGAGGCTGTATTCGGAGTGGACATGCAGGTGTGTGAAGGCCATAGGGAGGCTCCTTTCGGGGAAAATCAGGGTTTTTAAGGGACGGGCCGGCCAGGTGTCCGGCCCGTACATAGCAGTGTGTCCGGCCCATCCAAAGCTGGGTGTCCGGCCCGTACATAGCCGGGTGTTCGATTCGTACAAGGCCGGGTGTCCGGCCCGCGCGGGAGGTCATTTCAGGGCGGAGGCCAGCTCCGACAGCTTGCGGAGGCGGTGGTTGAGGCCGGATTTGGTCACGGGCGGCGTACAGAGGGCGCCCAGCTCCTCGATGGACAGCTCCGGGTTCTCCTCCCGCAGTCTGGCGGCCTCCTGAAGCTTGTCCGACAGGGCGGAGAGTCGGCCGCTCTCCCGGAGCTTTCGGATATCCGCCAGCTGCTGGGCGCTGGCCTCCACGGTCTTTAAAACGTTGGCGGTGTCGCAGTTGACCTTGCGGTTCACAAGGTTCGTCATATCCTTCTCGATCTTGGCGTTCATGACGGACATGGCGGACACCGGCGCGCCCATGGTGGTGAGCAGATCCTCGATGAGGTCGCTCTGCTTGAAATAGAGGATGTAATTGCCGCCCCGTGTGACACAGCGCGGCTCAAAGGTCATATCCAAAAACAGGGCCGTGATCTCCCGGCTGACGGAGAAGTGGTCGGTGACCAGCTCCAGGTGGTAGCCCTTGTGGGGGTCGGTGACGCTGCCGCCGGCCAGAAAAGCCCCCCGGAGGAAGGCGGCGCGGGAGGCGTCGTCCTCTAAGAGGCCCAGGTTCACATGGTGGGTCAGCAGGCCCGTGGAGGGATACCCCAGGGCGTCCAGGACGGCGGAAAGAGCGGCGGGGTCCCGGAGGATCAGGGTGCGTTTACCCGTCTCGCCCTTCCGGGGCAGCTCGTCGAAGGACACCCGGAAGGCCCGGGAAAAGATCTTGGGCAGGCGCGTGATGAAGGCGTCGGAGCCGGTGACGATCCGCGCCTCGGTCCGGTCAAACCGGTTGCAGAACAGCAGTACCCCGTAGCATTCGGCCAGGGCCGTCCTGGAGGACAGCTCCGCCCGGCACAGCTCCGCCTTCACCTGAGAGGAGAAGGACATCCCACGCACCCCGCTTTCTTTGGGATCCCATCCGGACAAATGGCCCGGGCAGGCCCGTTTCTTCGTATAAAAATCAGTTTTTGCCCACGTCCCGGTGGACGCAGTCCACATCGTGGCCCATGCCGGTGAGATAGGCCCCCAGGGCCTCGGCCACCGCCACCGAGCGGTGATGGCCGCCGGTACAGCCCACGCAAACGGTGACGGTCATCTTGCCCTCCTCCTCGTAATTGGGCAGGAGGAAGTCGATCATCTCCTCCAGGCGCACCAGGAACTGGCGCGTCACGTCGGAGTTGAACACATAGTCCCGCACGTCTGGGTCGGTGCCGTCCCGCTCCCGCAGCTCCGGCACGTAGAAGGGGTTGGGCAGGAAGCGCACGTCGAACACCAGGTCCGCCTCGATGGGGATGCCGTACTTGAAGCCGAAGGACATGACGGTGACGTGGAGCTTCTGCTCCTTGCCCGTGCCGAAGAGATGGAACAGGGTGCGCTGAAGGCGGCCCAGGGTGAGGCCCGTGGTGTCGATGATGTAGTCGGCCCGCCGGCGCACAGGCTCCAGCAGCTGGATCTCGCGGCGGACGGCGGCCTCCAGGCCCCCGGCGTCGTCCAGCGGGTGGCGGCGGCGCGTCTCCTTGTAGCGCTTGACCACCGTCTCCACCGTGGCGTCCACATACAGGATCTTGTAGTCGAAGCCCCGCTCGGACAGCTGATCCAGCGCCGAGAACAGCTGCTCAAAGTTGTCCCGGCCGCGGATATCGGACACCAGGGCCACGCGCTCGTAGCGGCCGCGGGTGGCGGCGCACAGCTCCGCGAACAGGGGCATCAGGGGCGCGGGCATGTTGTCTACACAGTAGAAGTCCAGATCCTCCAGGGCGGCGGCCACGCGGCTCTTGCCCGCACCGGAGAGGCCGGAGATAATGAGCATTTCCATGGAATTCACCCTTTCACTGTCGGCAAAGGCTTTTGTTTTTTTGTGATTTAGATGCGCAGTTGGGCGGGCCGGCCGGGTGTCCGGCCCGTACAGACGGATGGGCCGGCCGGGTGTCCGGCCCGCCGGGGCCCCCATCGGGCCGTCGCCCGATGGGGAAAGGAGAAGCGAACCGTGCGAGTGAGCCCGAATACTTGCAGGGCGAGCCATCGCCGGTTCCGCGACGACGCGGATCAGGGAATGATCCTGATCTCCGGCTCTAAGGTGACGCCGGAGGTGAGATAGACCCTTTCCCTGACCTGGTCCATGAGGGAGAGGATATCTTCGGCGGTGGCGTTCCCCAAGTTGATGAGGAAGCCCGCGTGCTTCTCGGAGACCTGGGCGCCGCCCACGGTGAGGCCCTTCAGGCCCGCCGCCTCGATGAGCCGGGCGGCGAAATCCCCCTGGGGGCGCTTGAAGGTGCTGCCGGCGGAGGGAAAATTCAGCGGCTGCTTCTCCCGGCGGCGGCGGGAAAGGTCGTCCATCTTCTCCCTGATCTCTTTTGGGTCGCCGGGGCGGAGGCGGAGGACGGCGGAGAGGATGGTATCGCCGGCGCCCTGAAAGCGGCTGTGGCGGTACCCGAAATCGCACTCGGCGCGGGGCACGGTGCGCAGGGCGCCGCCGGCGTCCAGGTAGGTGACTGCCTCGATCACGTCCCGAAGCTCCCCGCCGTAGGCCCCGGCGTTCATGTAGATGCCGCCGCCCAGGGAGCCGGGGATGCCGTGGGCGAATTCCAGGCCCGTCAGGCACGCCTCCGCCGCGGCGGAGGCCAGCCGTGAGAGCAGGACGCCGGCCCCGGAGATAAGGCTGTCGCCGGAGAGGCGCACGGTGTCGAGCCTGGCAGTGGACAGCACCGCCAGGGTGTGGGGCCTGTCGGAAAAAAGGAGATTGGAGCCGTTGCCCATGACGAGGCGGGGCAGATCCCGGCGCTGAAGCTCCCGGGCAGCCCAGACAAAGGCCTCGATGCTCTTGGGCTCGGCGAAAAGGCTCACCGTGCCGCCCACCCGGAAGGTGGTGTGCTTCCGCATGGGCTCCCCGAAAAAGACGGCGGTGCCGGGGAAGGCGGCGTTCAGATCTTTGGCGAAGGCGTCAAAGGCGTTTTCCATCAGTTGTTCTCCAGACTGTCAAAATAGTCGTCCAGCTGTTCGGCAAAGTCCTTGCCGGAGTTGAGGCCCATGCGCTTCTGACGGTTGTTCATGGCGGCCACCTCAATGATGACGGCCAGATTCCGCCCCGGACGGATGGGGACCACGATGTAGGGCACCTTGACGCCCAAGATGTCGATCTGCTGGGTCTCGCTGCCCATGCGGTCGTAGCTGTTCTCGGCGTTCCAGTTCTCCAGCTTGACGACCAGATCCACCTTCTCGCTCCACTTCACCGCGCCGTTGCCGAAGATCCGCCGCACGTCCACCACGCCGATGCCGCGCAGCTCGATGTAGTTGCGGATCAGGTCGGGGGCGGTGCCGGTGAGGGTGGTGGAGTTGACCTTCTTGATGATCACCGCGTCGTCGGAGATCAGGTGGTGGCCGCGCTTGATGAGCTCGATGGCCGTCTCGGACTTGCCCATGCCGGACTCGCCCAAAATCAGCACGCCCTCGGAATAGACCTCCATAAAGACGCCGTGGCGCATGATCTGGGGGGCCAGGGCGTTGGTGAGCTTGGTGGTCAGCTCGATGATCAGCTCGCTGGTCTCCCGGTGGGACTTGAGGATGGTGATGTCGTGCTCCCGGGCGGAGTCCAGCGTCCCCTCCGGGATGTTCACGTCGTGGGCGATGATGATGGCGGGGACGCCGCTGCCCATCAGCCTGTCCAGCCGGGCGCGGCGCTCCTCCTCGGAGAACTGCTGGAGGTAGGCGTCCTCGTTCCAGCCCAGGATCTGAAGGCGCTCGGTGGTGAAGTTGGTGTAGAAGCCCGTCAGCTGGAGGCCGGGGCGGTTGACGACGGCGGTGGTGATGAGCTTTTTGTCATAATCCGTGGAGGCGTTGAGCACCTCCAGGCCCACCTGCTCCGCCAGCGTCTTCAAAGACATTCCCTGCTGTGATTCCATACGCGTGTCCCCCTCGGTAAAATAAAATTGGAAAGTGGATCGGCGGCCTTTTGTACGCCGCGCATAGCGCACAATTTCTCTTTTATAATATTATACAAAAACTGTCGATTTGGCAAGAGCTTTGAGCCAATTAAAAAAATTTCTTCCTGTCGAAAAAATGTTCTTGCAATTTAGGGAAACTTCTGCTATTATATACAGGCTATGATTTCACTGCAAGGAGGTGCAGCAGATGGCAAAGTGTGAATTTTGCGGTAAGGGCGTCTCATTTGGCATTCAGGTGAGCCACTCCCACAGAAGATCCAACCGTACCTGGAAACCGAATGTCAAACGTGTCAAGGCCGTAGTCGACGGCTCCCCCCGCCACGTTTACGTCTGTACCCGTTGCCTCAGAAGCGGCAAGGTCACCCGCGCGGTGTAATGGTTCCGAAAAGGCGCCCCCTTTTCGGCTGACGCGTACAAGAACAAATTTGGGAAAGAGCCAAAGCTCTTTCCCATTTTGTTTTATTGGCCGGGCGGCCTTTTGGCGCGGCTATTGGGTGATCCCCTTCAGGCGGATGCCGTAATAGGCGGACATGTGGTTGTTGGGCCAGGCGTAGGAATCGCTCTCCAGATCCGCCAGGCCCTGGCAGGCGCTGTACTTTGTGGCGGGCAGGATCAGGGGCAGGGAGATTTCCGTCTGGCCGTCCTCGCGGGCTTGGGCGATGGCCGCCTCCCGCGCGGACCAGGCGGTGTGGGTGGCCCAGACGTCGTAAGCGCCGGTCACCAGCGCAAAGGCGGCCGCCACCGCCAGAAGGGCGCCCGCGCAGGCGCAGGGCTCCGCTCCGCCCTGGCGCAGAAGCTCCGGGATCAGCACCGCCACGGCCAAAATCAGCAGGGCCGCCGTGGTGCAGAAGCACCGTTCGGGGTAGTAGCTGGCGGCCACCAGCATATAATTGGCCGCCACGGCCCCGAAGGCCAGGACGGCGGAGAGCGTCAGCCGGCCGGCGTCCAGCTTCCGGAACAGCCCCAAAATCTCCGCCACGGCCCACACGGCCAGAAGCCACAGGCCGTAGGTTTTGAGCATCGACGTACACACGTTGACGCGGCCCAGGAAAGCCGCCAGATCCATCTGGCCGCTTTTGGCCTTCATCTCAGCCGGCATGGACATCATCAGAAGATACCCCACGGCCGCCAGGGCGATGGGCGCCAGGAGCCAGGTCTTCAGGCTTGTTTTTTTGGTGAGCCGGCCCAGGAGCAGGAGGAGGGCGGCCAGGAAGGGACAGATAAACGAGGTGACCTCCGTGTACATCCCGAAGGGCAGGGCCAGGACGCAGAAAAGGAGCTTTCTCCAAAGGGGCGGCGCGGCCTCCGTCCCGGCCTCATAGCGGCGGATATACGGGCGGAGGAACAGGAGGCCGAACAGCAGCGCCCACGAATAGTTGACGGAGCCCATCTGCCACAGGGTCACCTGGCCGAAGGCGGGCATGAAGAACCAGAGGGCGCAGAAGACGGCGGCCAGCAGGAGGGCGTTTTCGCCCTCTTTTTTGGGGACGGAAAGCCTGTAGATCAGGAACACAAGGCCCGTAAAGACCGCGGCGTTCACCCCGTCGAAGACAGCCTTGGGCCACAGCATGAAGAGCTGTCCCAGCCCGTGGCTGATGAGCCGGCCGTTCATGGTCTCGGCGTGGGCGGCCATGGAGGGAAAGATGTCCCAGACCGTTCTGATCCAGTCCTGAGTCTTGAAGCTGATCTTATAGGCGAAATCATCCGCCGCGTAGGGCGTCAGGAGGTTCAGAAGGAACATGAACGCCCAGACAAGTCCCGAAAGGCCCAGCACGGCGCTTTTGGACGCATTGAGCTTTTTCAGCTTCTCCACGGTCAATTTTCCTTTCCGCCGTCCTTTCGCTCCCTGAAGGCGAAGAAGCGCTGTCCGATGTAGTTGAGGACCACAAAGAGGCCCATGCCCACCAGCATGGCCACGTTGTCCCGCACCTGCTGGGTCGCGCCGGAGAGGAGGAGCCGCACCAGCGGCCGCGCCGCGCCGTAGGCGATCAGGTAGCAGACGCTGATCTCCAGCACGAACCGGACCAGCGTCCCCGCGCCCTTCTCCCGGTTTTGGAAGGTGAAGCGCTTGTTGAGGAAGTAGCTGAGGATACTGCCGAAGAAATAGTTGGCGGCGGAGGAGATCCAGTAGCTCAGATGCAGAAGATTATAAAAGCCGAACATGATGGCGGTGCCGAACAGGGTGTTGACCACGCCCACCAGGATAAATTTCAAAAAGGTTCTGTCGAAAAAAAGCCCGACGAAGCGTTTGAGCTTCTCCTTCAATTCAATCACCGCACTCTCTGGAGATGATGTACCGGGGCCGGCCCAGGCTCTGGCGGTAGATCCTGCCGATGTAATAGCCGGCGACGCCCAGGCACACCAGCAGGACGGCGGCGCCCAGGAGGATGAGACACCCCAAAAAGACGAGCCAGCCGCCGGGGTCGCGGCCCAGGACGGCGTAGAGGACGCCGGTGAGGACGGCGGCCAGGGCGAAGAGGACGCCGAAAACCGTGGCCAGTTGCAGAGGGGCGGCGGAGAAGGCGGTCACGGAGGAGACGGCGTACCGGGCCAGGGACTTGAAGGACCACTTGGACTCCCCCGCCGTGCGCTCCGCCACGTCAAATTCCACCTGGGCGCGGCGATAGCCCACGAAGGCCGTCAGGCCCCGGAAGAAGACCTCCTCCTCCGGCAGGGCCAGCAGCGTGTCCACCACCTTGCGGTCCAGGAGCTTAAAATCGGAGGAGCGCTTCATATCGAGCTTGGCAAGCCGGGAGATGACGGCGTAGAAGCCCCCGGCGCACAGCCTGTGGAGGCCGGATTCCTCGCCCCGGTCGCGCTTGACGCCCTCCACGATCTCCAAGCCCTGCCGCCAGAGGGCGTACATCCGGGGCAGTACCTCCGGGGGGTGCTGAAGGTCGCAGTCCATGACGGCGGCGCAGTCTCCACGGGCCTTGGAGAGGCCGGCGAAAATGGCCCGGTCCTTGCCGAAATTCCGGGAGAAGGAGACACCCCGAACGTTTTTGTCCGCCGCGTGGGCGCGCAGGACCGCCTCCCAGGTGCCGTCCCCGGAGCCGTCGTCCACAAAGATCAGCTCATAGGGGATCCCGGCGTCCCGGAGGATGCCGGCCACGGTCACGGCGGCCTTTTCCACCATGGCCTCCTCGTTGAAGGCGGGGATGACAACAGATAACAGCTTGTCCATGATGTTCTATCTTTCCCTCTTTCATAAACGGCGGGGTCGAGGATCTATTCTTCCTTCTCCCCGCGCTCACGGATGACAAGGCGTATGGGGGTACCGGTGAAGCCAAAAACGGCGCGCAGCTGGTTTTCCAGATACCGCTGATAGGAGAAGTGGAAAAGCGAGGCGTCGTTGCAAAACACCACAAAGGTGGGCGGACGGGTGCCGGTCTGGGTCATATAGAAGATCTTCAGCCGCTTGCCCTTATCCGAGGGCGGCTGGACCCGGGCCTGGGCGTCACTGAGGACGTTGTTGAGAAGGCCCGTGGTGATTCGGCGGTTGGCCTGCTCGTTCACCTGGTTGGCCAGGGCGAAGAGCTTATCCACCCGCTGGCCCGTCAGGGCGGAGACGAAGAGGATGGGCGCGTAGGGCATGAAGCTCAGATCCCGGCGAATGTCGGCCTTGAGCTTGTCCATGGTCTTGCCGTCCTTCTCCACCAGGTCCCACTTGTTCACCAGGATGATAGAGGCCCGGCCGGCCTCGTGGGCCATGCCGGCCACCTTGGTGTCCTGCTCGGTGACGCCGTCCCGGGCGTCCAGCATGATGAGGCACACGTCGCACCGTTCAATGGCCAGCTGAGCTCGCATGACGGAGAATTTCTCCACCCGGTCGTCCACCCGGGACTTCCGGCGCATCCCGGCGGTGTCGATGAGCACATATTTTCCGAAGCCGTTCTCAAAGGGGGTGTCCACCGCGTCCCGGGTGGTGCCGGCCACGTCGGAGACGATGACCCGCTCCTCCCCTAAGATCCTGTTGACGATGGAGCTTTTGCCCACGTTGGGCTTGCCGATGAAGGCCAGCTTCACCGCGTCGCCGCCCGCGTCCTCCTCGCCGGCGGGGGGGAAATATTTCAGGCACTCGTCCAGAATATCCCCGGTGCCGTGGCCGTGGAGGGCGGAGAGCTGGATGGGGTCGCCCAGACCCAGGGCGTAAAATTCGTATATATCCGGGTCCACCGGACCCACGGAGTCCATCTTGTTGACGGCCAGGACCACGGGCTTGCCGGAGCGCTGGAGCATATCGGCCACCTCCTGATCCGCCGCGGTGACGCCGCTCTTGATGTCGCCCACGAAAATGACGACGGTGGCGGTGTCGATGGCGATGAGGGCCTGCTCCCGCATGAAGGTCAGGATCTCGCTGTCGGTACTGGGTTCGATGCCGCCGGTGTCCACGATGTCAAAGACGCGGCCCGCCCACTCGCATTTGGCGTAGAGCCGGTCCCGGGTGACGCCGGGGGTGTCCTCCACGATGCTGAGGCGCTGTCCGGCCAATCTGTTGAATAAGAGGCTCTTTCCCACGTTGGGGCGGCCTACGATGGCGACTAAGGGTCTCATGGATACCTCCAAATCTGGTGTGCGGGCCGGCCGGTGTCCGGCCCCTACGGGAGAAACGCGAGACGGGCCGGCCGGTGTCCGGCCCCTACGGGGGGAAACGCGGGACGGGCCGGCCGGTGTCCGGCCCCTACGAGGGAAACGCGGGACGGGCCGGCCGGTGTCCAGCCCCTACGGGGGGAACGCGGGACGGGCCGGCCGGTGTCCGGCCCCTGCGGGGGAAACGCGGGGGCGGCGGGGTCAGGACAGGAAAATGCGCAAAAGGGCCTCTCCCCCGTTGTCCATGGGGATCACGGGGACGCCCAGCTCCCGGGACGCCTCCTCCACGGTGACGTCGTCCAGGAAGACGCCCTCCCCGTCCCGGAGCATGCGGTTGGTGATATAGACGCGCCGGCCCAAGTCCCGTCCCCGGAGCTGGGCGATCAGATCTTTCCCCGTGATGAGGCCGGCCACGTCGATGGTGTGGCCGAAGAAATCGTTGACGATGGGAATTATATCCACATGGATATTCGGGAATTTCTCCCGCGCCAGGTCCCGCAGCTCCGTGAGGGTCTTAGCGGCGGAAACGCCGGTGGCGATGACGGCGGGGGTACACTCGGCGGGGCCGGCGGATTCCCGAAGGGCGTCCTCAAATTCGGTGTAAAGGAGGCGGAGCATCCCCACGCCGTTTTCCAGCTGGGGGTAGCCCTCGTAAAAATCCTCCTCCGGGATGGGCAGGCCGGCCTTCTGGTACATCTCGTCGGAGCAGAAGAAGATACGGCTGCCGTGGCGCTTTAAGCACCGGGCCCCGAAGCGCTCCACCTGCTCCACGGTCCTGCGGGCCGTCTCCCGGTCAAAGGGCTTTAAGGGGTAGAGGCCCTCCCGGAACTTCGTCAGGCCCACGGGGATGACGGAGCAGCTGTGTACCTGGGGGGCCAGGCGGGCCAGCCGCCGCATGGTCCTGTCCAGCTCGCGGCCGTCGTTGAGGCCGGGACAGCAGACGATCTGGCAGTTGAGCTCGATGCCGGCGCGGGCAAATTTTTTCAATATCTCAATGCCGCGTCCGGCGTTTTTGTTGCCCAGCATCTCGCACCGGAGCTTGGGGTCCATGGTGTGGACGGAGACGTTGATGGGGGAGATCTTCAGGTCGATGACCCTCCGCACCTCCCGCTCCCCCAGATTGGTGAGGGTGAGATAGCTCCCCGTCAGGAAGCTCAGGCGCACGTCGTCGTCCTTGAAATAGAGGCTCTCCCGCATCCCCGGCGGCATCTGGTCCACGAAGCAGAAGACGCAGTTGTTGGCGCAGGAGCGCATCCCGTCCATCAGGTATTCCTCGAAGTCCAGGCCCGCGTCCCGGCCCGGCTCCTTCTCCACCGTGACGGTGAACTCCGCCCCGTCCCGCTCCAGCGCGAATTCGCTCTCGGCGTCGTAGGCGTAGTACATATAGTCCAGTACATCGGCGATGCGGTTCCCGTCCACCCGGAGAAGCTTGTCCCCGGGGCGGATCCCCGCCCTTTCCGCCGGGGAGCCCGGGGCCACGGACTTTATTCTGTTGCGTTCCCCCGCCATAGCCGCGCCTCCGTTCCGGGAATTTCTTCTTTAAGCGAAAAAGCGGCGGGTTTGCCCCGCCGTTTTTCCAAACTCGCTATTACTCGTCCACAGACACGACTTCACGGCCATTGTATGTGCCGCAGGCCTTGCAGGCTCTGTGGGGCAGATGAAGCTCGCCGCACTTGGGGCAAGCCACGAGAGCGGGAACGCTGAGCTTCCAGTTGGAACCGCGCCTTCTGTCTCTCCTCGCCTTGGACACTTTCCCCTTCGGTACCGCCATGATGACACCTCCTAAGTTAATTCATTCTTTTTCCAGAAGCTGCCGCAGGGCGGCCATTCTGGGATCCGGGTCCTCCGCGCATCCGCAGGGGCCATCGTTCAGATCCTTGCCGCACTTGGGGCAGAGGCCCTTGCAATCGTCCTTGCAAAGAAGCCTCGGCTCAAAATTGAGGATCAGCGCGTCGCGGGCGATCTCCTCCAAGTCGGCTGTGCCGTCCTCCAGAAGATAATAGTCCTCGTTGTCCTCATCCTCAAGCTCCTCGGTGAGGTAAGCGGCCGCCTCTCTCCGAAGACGCATCGGGAACTCCTTCAGGCATCGGGCGCACTGACAATTGAGGTCCGCCTCGATGAGCGCGCGGAGGGTAAGCAGGCCCGCGTGGTTCTCCACCGCGCCCGTGACGGTGATGGGGCTTGCGTAGCCAAGCACCCCGTCAAAGGTGAGATCGGTGGGATCCAGCGCAAAGGAGAAGTCCTTCCTGCCGCCGGGCGAGGCGATGAGCTCGCGAAGATCCAACCGCATCCCGTCTCACTCCTTCCAAGTCGCGCTTTGATATTATAAGCTAAATGTTTGGGGTTGTCAAGGGTTTTTTCGGACGCGCGGGAAAAATAAAGGGGCTGTGAAAAGCAAAGCCCGAAACAGCTCCTTTTCACAGCCCCGGCATGGGTTCAATTATTTATTTGCCCAGGTCACGCCACAGGAAGGTGACGATATCGCCTCGGGTGCAGTTCTTATTGGGCGCAAAGGTAGTGCTTGTGACGCCGTTGGTGATCTCTTCCTCCACCGCCCAATTCACCGCGTCGGCGTAGAAAGCGCCGGCGCGGACATCCGTGAAGCCGGAAGCGCCGGACGCGGCGGGCATGTTCGCCGCCCGCCACTGGAAGGTCATCGCCTCGCCGCGGGTGCAGGTACCGTTGGGATTAAAGGTGTTTTTGCCGGTGCCTGTGGTAATGCCCTCTTCCGCCGCCCAGAGGATGGCCTTGTAGGCGAAGGAATTGGCGCTGACGTCGGTGAAGGGATTCTCAGTGGTGGTGGGTTCCGGCTTGCCCTTGGCGCGCCACAGGAAGGTGACGATCTCGGCGCGGGTGCAGGCCTTATTGGGCGCAAAGGTAGTGCTTGTGACGCCGGTGGTGATCTCTTCCTCCACGGCCCACTTCACCGCGTCGGTATAGTAGGCGCCGGCAGGGACGTCGGTGAAGCCGGTGGGGGTGACCTCCTCCTCCTTCTTTTCACCGAAATCTTCGGGATACCTGAACCATCCGATCTTCCCGTCCGCGACGGCAATGATCTCCGGCTCCCTGATCCCATCCGGGTTTTCTTCGGTCAACGCCACCACGTAAGAGCAGTCGTCAGAGGAGATGATCTTATTCCCTTCAGTGTCATACAGGGCTTTCCATGTATCGTTGTAGAGATCCCCCGCGGTGATGACTCCGTTGCTGTAAGCCCTGGCGGTATCGCCCTTCACCCAGGGCATGACCTCCTTGCCCGACGTATCGATCATGGTAAACCAGGGATCGTCATTTTCGTCATATTTGGCCACGTCCAATAAGCCGTCCCGGAACATCGTGCTCCAGGTGTTATAGTCCGTCCCCTTCTCAATGGGAATCACGGTCTTCCCGGTGGAATCAATAAACTCGCTGATTGAGTGATGCCAATCTCCGTTCTCATATATTTCAACGTGAGCCAATCCATCGCTGAATGGCACCGCGTCATCATACCGGAGCGGGATAACGACTTTCCCCGTCAAATCCACATATCCAAACTTGAGATTCTTGTTACCGTCGTAGTTCCCGACGCAGATCAGCTCGGCCGCCCCGTCGTAATACAATTGGTCGTACGCACACGGGAGGACGACCTCACCTTTTTCATTGATCAGACCCTTTTTGGAATTCTGATCCGTTACCACGGCCATCCCGTCGTAGAATTTATCGATGGATTTGTACACCCCCGGTTCCACGACATATTTTAAATTCTTGTCAATGACGGCGGCTCCGCCAACAACGGCGACTCCGTTTTGAAAATCGGAATTGTAAAACCGATTAATGTTGTCAGAGGTAAAAACCTCCTTACCGTTGACGTCGATATACATGTACTCGCGGGAACTGTATTCCTCTACGACGGCCGCGTAGCCGTCAAAGAAGGGGCGCGCGACGCTATAGGCCACCGTGGTTACCGTCTCTCCGGCGGGGGTCGCGTAGGCGTACCACACACTGTTGTCCTCTTCCACCCAGGCGAACATCGTCAGTCCGCAGGAAAACGGGTGAATAAAAAGATCCCCGAATCGGTCGGTCCGCTTACCGGTCGCCATGTCAATGTTGACAAAAACGTTGTTGTGCTCCGCGTCCATCAGCCAGCAGGAGAGGATCCCAAACTCTTTGACATAGCTTGCGTCTCTCAACCTCCACCCGCTGGGCACCTCCACATCTGTCCAGTGGATATTCGGCTCCTTCTTTTCCTCCGCCGCGAACGCCGAAGGGGCCAGGCTCATAACGAGGACGAACACAAGGATCAGGCTGAGCATTTTTTTCATCTGTTTTTTCCTCCTTGATAAATAATTTCTCCTCCGGTGCCGCCGGGAGAATAGGAGAATATATATTACTCCCGGAAACACCCTCGGAGATAACAAAAACCGCGCGTGGCAGGCAAGGAGACCCAACACGCGCGAATACAGCTACACAAACATTGTACTTGCAAAAGAAGAAAATGTAAGGTACAATGTCTTTGGTGCAGAATAATTCTGTTGTGTGGGTGGTCACAGCACCCGCGCAGGTCCGGAGGGGATTAGGGCCCCCTCCGGGCTGCCGCTATTTTTGCTATCCTGCCTGTATTTTACCGCATGTCATCCTAAATGGCAAGTATTTTTTTGAAATTCATGGGGATAAAATGAAAGAGTTTACCATCAACCATAACGACGCGGGGCAGAGGCTGGACCGGTTCGTGTCCAAGGCCGCGCCGCTGCTACCGGAGGCTCTGCTGCAAAAATATATCCGTATCAAGCGCGTCAAGGTCAACGGTAAGGGCGGCAGGCGGGAGCAGAGGCTGTGCGCCGGGGACCGTGTACAAATGTACATCAACGACGAGTTTTTTGAGCGGCCCACGGAGGAGAACGCCTGGCGAAAAGTGAACGTGCCGCGCCTTTCCGTCCTCTACGAGGACGAAAACATCCTCCTGGCCCACAAGCCCGCCGGGGTGCTGTGCCACGCCGGGGACGGCGGCGAGTGGAACACCCTCATCGACAACATCAAGGCGTACCTCTTTCAGAAGGGCGAATGGGAGCCGGACCGGGAGAACTCCTTCGCCCCCGCCCTGTGCAACAGGATCGACCGGAACACCCAGGGCATCGTCATCGCCGCCAAGACGGCGGAGGCCCTGCGGATCCTGGACGAGAAGATCAAAAACCGGGAGATCGACAAATTCTATCTGGCCGCCGTCCACGGGAGGATGGAGCCCCCCGACGGGGAGCTTTCCGGGTATATCTTCAAGGACGCGGTGAAAAACCGGGTCTATGTGCGGCAAAGGCCGGAGCCGGGGGCCAAGCGAGCGGTCACCCGGTACAGAACGCTCCAATACAGGGACGGGCTGTCCCTTTTGGAGTGCGAGCTTCTCACCGGGCGGACCCATCAGATCCGGGCGCAGCTGGCCGCCGCGGGGCGCCCGCTTCTGGGGGACGGGAAATACGGCACGGACAAGCGGAGCGGCGAGTTGCCGGGGCAGGCGCTTTGCTCCTGGAAGCTGAGATTTTCCTTCCGAACGGACGCCGGTTCGTTAAATTATCTCAAAGATCAGACGTTTACCGTCCCGAATCCGTCTTTTGTCGAAAAATATTTCCTGTGATCGATTTTTGTATTGACATTCGGGTGTATTGTCTGTATATTTATCTCGATATCCGTGAGGAATCTTGGTTGGAAGCTGGGGTCTTCACGGATTTTTCTATCATTCTTTTATTATTCTGTTCGGAGGCGATGATGTCTCCGAGAAAAGAGGGGGAGGATAATGTCCAAAGAACTCATACGTCTCAAGGACGTGACCATGACCTTTGACGATGTCACCGTTTTAAAGGACATCAACATCTACTTCAACGATCAGGAATTCCTCACGCTGCTGGGCCCGTCGGGCTGCGGCAAGACCACCATGCTCCGGATCATCGGCGGCTTCCAGACGCCCACCTCGGGGGATGTGTTCTTTGACGGCGTGCGGATCAACGACGTCCCGCCGTACCGGCGTCAGGTGAATACGGTGTTTCAGAAATACGCCCTGTTCCCCCACCTGAACGTCTACGAGAACGTGGCCTTTGGGCTTCGCATCCCCCGTGAGGTGACCGGCGACAACGGCAAAACGGAGAAGGTGAAGCTGTCCAGGGAGGAGATCGACAGCCGCGTGTGCGAGATGCTGGAGGTGGTCTCCCTGAAGGGCTTTGAGCACCGCTCCATCGCCTCCCTGTCCGGCGGCCAGCAGCAGCGCGTGGCTATCGCCAGGGCGCTGGTGAACCGGCCCAAGGTGCTCCTGCTGGACGAGCCTCTGGGCGCGCTGGACATGCGTCTGCGCAAGGATATGCAGCAGGAGCTGAAGCGCATCCAACAGCAGATGGGTATCACCTTCATCAACGTGACCCACGACCAGGAGGAGGCGCTCGCCATGTCCGACACGGTGGTGGTCATGAACGAGGGCGTCATCCAGCAGATCGGGACGCCGGAGGACATATATAACGAGCCGAAAAACGCCTTTGTGGCGGATTTCATCGGCGAGAGCAACATTGTGGACGGCATCATGCGGGAGGATAAGGTGGTGGAGATCTTCAACCGCCGCTTCGCCTGCCTGGACGGGGGCTTTGCCAAGGACGAGCCGGTGGACGTGGTCATCCGGCCCGAGGACGTGGACATCGTCTCCGAGGCGGAGGGCCAGCTGCGGGGCACCGTCACCTCCGTCACCTTCAAGGGCGTCCACTACGACACCATCGTGGACTTTTACGGCTTCAAGTGGCTGATCCAGACCACCGACTACTGCCCCGTGGGCTCCCGTATCGGCATCCGGATCGACCCCGACGGCTTCCACGTCATGAAAAAGAGCAAGTATTCCGGCCTCTACGGCGACTACTCCTCCTACTCCGAGGAGTACGACGAGATCAACGATCCCACCCTTCTGGATGTGGAAGAGGAGGGCGCCGGCGATGAGGAATAAGCGGGCCTGGTTTGCCTTTCCCTACGTGATCTGGATGGCGCTCTTTGTGGTCATCCCCATTCTGATCATGCTCTTCTACTCCCTGACCGCGGAGGTGGAGACGGTCTCCGGGACCGCCTTCGCCGGTTCTCTGGAGAACTTCACCGGAATGTCCCTCTACATGAGCGTGTTCGGCCGTTCCTTCTGGCTGGCGCTGATCGCCACGGTCATCTGCCTGCTCATCGGCTATCCGGTGGCCTACCTCATGAGCCGGGAGGGCCCCGGCTTCCAGCGGGTGGCCATGGCCCTCATCATGCTGCCCATGTGGATGAACTTCCTCCTGCGCACGTACTCCTGGATGGCGATCCTGGAGAACAACGGCCTTTTGAACCAGCTTTTCCAGAAGCTGGGCGTCATTTCCCTGTACAACAGGCTCACCGGCAGTGCCATCGACCATTTCCAGATGATCCGCACCTCCGGCGCGGTGGTGCTGGGCATGGTCTACAACTATCTGCCCTTTATGATCCTGCCCATCTACACGGTGCTGACCAAGCTGGATCACCGGCTCACCGAGGCCGCCGAGGATCTGGGGGCCAACGCCGTCACGGTCTTCCGGCGCGTCACCCTGCCCCTCTCCGTCTCCGGCATTATCTCAGGCATCACCATGGTCTTTGTGCCGTCGGTGTCCACCTTCGCAATCTCCCGGCTCCTGGGCGGCGGGACGCAGATGATGCTGGGCGACCTCATTGAGAATCAGTTCCTGGGCGGGGCCTACAACCCCCACCTGGGCGCGGCCATCTCCATGGTGATGATGGTCATCGTCGTCATCTGTATGCTGGTGATGAACCACTTCGGCGACGGCGAGGGAGAGGCGGTGATGCTCTGATGGGAAAAAACCGCTTTGGCAGCCGCTTTCTCATCGGGCTGTGCTTCCTCTTTCTCTATCTGCCCATCCTCCTTCTGATCTTCTTCTCCTTCAACGCGGGCGATTCCAGCGCCGTGTGGAAGGGCTTCTCCCTCCACTGGTACCGGGAGCTCTTTCATAACCGGCTGGTGATCGAGTCCCTGGCCACCACGCTCCTGGTGTCCCTGCTGGCTACGGCCATCGCCACGGCCGCCGGCACCTTCGCCGCCATCGGCATCTACTCCCTGCGGAAAAAGTGGCGCGATCCGGTGCTGGTGGTCAACAATATCCCCATGATGAACGCGGATATCGTCACCGGCGTGTCGCTCCTGCTGCTGTTCGTGGCCTTCTTCCGGGGCTGGGGCGCCATCGCCGCGTGGCTCAACTCCTGGCAGAGCCTGATCAAATTCCCCACCCGCCTGACGCTGGGGCTGGGGACCCTGCTCATCGCCCACGTCTCCTTCAACATCCCCTACGTGATCCTGAACGTGGCTCCCAGGCTCCGGCAGATGGACGCCAACCTGGTGGAGGCGGCTCAGGATCTGGGGTGCACCTGGATCCAGGCGTTTTTCAAGGTGATCCTGCCGGAGATCAAGCCCGGCATCGTCTCCGGGGCGCTCATCGCCTTCACCATGAGCGTGGACGACTTCGTGATCTCCTACTTCACCGCCGGTTCCGCCACCCAGACCCTGTCCATGACCATTTACGGCATGACGAAAAAGCGGGTGACGCCGGTGGTCAACGCCGTCAGCACCCTGATCTTCCTGGCGGTGCTGATCATCCTGGTCATCAACAACATCCGGGAGGCGCGGCAGGCGAGGCTGGCCTCCAAGCGGGCCTCCTTCGAGCCGGTGCGGGAGAACCCCCGGGCGGAGCGGTTCCGCGCCTGGCTGAGCACACCCCGGGGGAAGCTGGCGCGCCGCGCCGCCGCCACCGCCCTGTGCGTGATCTTTGTGTCCACCACCGTCTTCCTCACCGCCTTCACCACCTCCCGCCCCGTGGTCAACGTGTGCTCCTGGGGCGAGTATATCGACGAGGATCTGATCGACGAGTTTGAGGCGGAGACGGGCATCCGGGTGAACTACCAGACCACGGACTCCAACGAGACGCTCTACTCCCTGCTCAGCAACGGCGGCGCGGACTACGACGTGGTGGTGCCCTCGGATTACATGATCTCCCAGCTCATCGAGGAGGGGATGCTGGAGGAGCTGGACTACTCCCAGATCCCCAACTTTGAGAAGATCGACAGCCGGTTCAAAAATCTCCCCTACGACCCGGAGAACAAATATACCGTCCCCTACACCTGGGGCACCGTGGGCATCATCTACAACGAATCCATGGTGGACGGGGAGATCGACAGCTGGTCGGCCCTGTACGACGGCGAGTACGCCGGCCAGGTGCTGCTGATCAACAACTCCCGGGACGCCCTGGGCATCGCGTTGATGTATCTGGGCTATTCGGTGAATACCACGGACGAGGGCCAGATCCGGGAGGCCTATGCGCTCATCGAGGACGCCGCCAGGCGCGGCATGTTCCAGGGCAAGGTCATGGACGAGGTATTTCAGACCATGGAGGGCGGCAACGCCGCCATCGCCACGTACTACGCCGGCGACTACCTCTCCATGCTGGAGAACAACGAGGATCTGCGCTTTGTGGTTCCGAAAGAGGGCTCCAACTGGTTCGTGGACGCCATGTGCGTCCTCAAGGACGCCCCCAACTACGAAAACGCCCTGAAGTGGATCAACTTCATCGCCTCCACCGACTCCAACCTCCGGAACATGGACTACATCTGGTACGCCAGCCCCAACAAGGAGGCGCTGGAGATGTACCCGGCGTGGTACGAGGAGCAGTACGGTGAGGAGCTGGACCCGGAGATCTACGAGATCATGGCCGCCCCCCAGGAGGTGCTGGACAGGTGCGAAATGTACGTTTGCCTGCCCAAGGCCACCCGGAAGCTCTATAACGACCTGTGGATCAAACTGGGCATCTGAGAAAATATGCCGGAAAAAGCCTTGACGGGCTTTTTCCGGCAAAGCGTTTTTTGACAAGCTGAAAAGGATCGCGTTCGCCGCGATCCTTTTTATCATATTCCTGATATCACGTTTTTCCGGAAAATCTGTTGCCGCATTTGGAGCAGGTGATCTGGAGCTTCCCCTTGCCCCGGGGGACGCGCAGGCGGGTGTGGCAGGTGGGACAGGTGAAGAACTTGTACTCCTTGCGCATGGAGAAGCGGATCCTGAAATCCCTCAGCTTGGTTCTCAGGGAGGCGGTCCTGGCCAGATACCGGGCGTTCTCCTGGGAGCGCTTGTACACGTTCCGGGAACAGACGCGCCACCAGGTATAGACGATGAGCGCAAAGACAATCAGTGTGCAGACAAACCCGAAAAGGCCCGGCAGGAAGGACAGCACCAGAAACACAATGGTCAGGATCCAGACAAATCTCGTCAGGTCGTCAAAACCGTTTCGCCCCTGCATAAAATTGTACAGAAATCGCCTTATCATAAATAACCCTCTTTCGGCGTGACGCGTTCAGCCCCTGATGCAATTCTGATACAATCTATTTTAGTCAAAAGGAACGCCGGGAGGTTGAATAAAGTGTAAACATTTTTTGCAAAATACCGGAAAATCGCAACCGGCCTGATTTTTTCCCACGCAAAAGCCGCCCGGACGGATCCGGGCGGCTTTAAGACTGTCGAAAAAGCCCTGGCGGGCTTTTTCCGACAAGGGGAACGTGCGGGTAATTTTCTCTGAATTTTGCGAAATTCAGAGAAAATTACCCTGCTGTCGCCCTGCGCGCACGCAGAGCGCACACTTGGGCGACAAATGGGATTTTTTCCGACGTACATGCCGCCGGAAAAAATATCGAATTCGAGTTTTTTGACAATCTGAAAGCCGCCCGGACGGATCCGGGCGGCTTTTTTAAATATACCGTGTTATTTATTACCGGTTGAAGATCTTGAAGATCTTATCGAAGGGATCCTCCTCGGGAGGTACCTCCTCGGCGGGAGCGGCGGGCTCGGCGGGGGCGGCGGGGACGGATTCGGCCTTCTGGCTGGCCTCGCTGTACAGGCCGGCGGTATTCTGGCCGGCCGTCTTGAGGGTGGGCTTCTCGTCAAAGCGGGTGGCGATGACGGTGACGCGGATCTCGTCGTCCAGATCCTCGTCGAAGGTGGCGCCGAAGATGATGTTGGCGTCGGGATGCGCGGCCTCCTGCACCAGGGTGGCGGCGGACTCAATATCGTCCAGGCTCATATCCAGCGAGCCGGTGATGTTGATGAGTACGCCCCGGGCGCCGTTGATGGACGTCTCCATCAGCGGGGAGGCGATGGCGCTGCGGGCGGCCTCCTCGGCCTTGCCCTTTCCGGCGGCCTTGCCCACGCCCATATGGGCGTAGCCCGCGTCCTTCATGATGGCGGTGACGTCCGCGAAGTCCAGATTGATAAAGCCAGTCTGCTTCACAAGCTCGGAAATGCTGGTGACGGCCTGCTGGAGGACGGAGTCGGCGATCTCAAAGGCGTTGGCGAAGGTGAGCTTCTGGTCGGTGGCGTGCTTCAGCCGGTCGTTGGGGATGATGAGCAGGGCGTCCACCTTGCCCAAAAGCTGGGAAATGCCCTCGTTGGCCTGATCCATCCGGCGCTTGCCCTCAAAGCCGAAGGGCTTGGTGACCACGCCCACGGTGAGAATGCCCATCTCATGGGCGATATCCGCCACCACGGGAGCGGCGCCGGTGCCGGTGCCGCCGCCCATACCGGCGGCGATGAACACCATATCGGAATTTTCCAGGGCCTTGGTGATATTGTTGCGGCTCTCCTCGGCGGCCTTCTTGCCGATCTCCGGGTTGGAGCCGGCGCCCTGGCCGTGGGTAAGCTTCTCGCCGATCTGGACCTTGGTGTCGGCGGCGGAGATGGCCAGCGCGGGCTTATCGGTATTCAGCGCGATCAGCTCCACGCCGGAGGTGCCGACTTTAGCGAGACGGTTGACGACGTTGTTGCCGGCGCCGCCGATACCGAGAACTTTTATCGTGACCACATTATCAGGGCCGTTATCTAACGCGATAGGCATTTTATATCCTCCTCCAAGCGCGCGCGGCGCGCTTTCTTTTGTAGGGTTGGCTATAACGTATATTTTTGCATTTTGTTATAGATACGTTTATTGTAAACCGTTTTTCTCTCAAGGTCAATACCAAAGTGGAATTTTTATTCAATCAAAAAGCAAATTCCGGGGCGGTTTCCTTTCGGACGGATCAGGAGAAACGCAGGCCCTTGACCTTGGCGTCGTAAAACGCGGTCTGGCCGCTGCCGGGATCGGGGTGTACCTTCAGGAAATCCGCCAGAAGGGTGCCGAACTTCAGATCCAGCTCGTCGTCGGCCCCGAAATTGAAGCGGTAACCGTTGTAGTCAAAGGTGATGGCGGAGAGATTGGTCATGTCGATCCAGGCCATTTTGTCAAGCCGGTGGTACTCGCTCGCTTTTTTGAGGTAGTCGGTCAGGGCCGTGACCCGGGGCGTCTCGCTCTTGCCGAAGGAGATGGTCTTGCCCGCCTGGGGATCCTCGGGGATCGCGCCCCGGATCTCCACGCCCTGGGGGACGTAGGAGGATTTTTCCAGGATCCTGCCGTTCAGGTCCAGGATGTAGTAGCTCCCGCCGGAGGCGATGTAGGCGGCGGAGACGGATTCGGTGATCCGGATGGTCACCGTGCCGGGGAGGTGGCGGGTCACCTTCACCGTGTCCACATAGGGCAGGGCGGATTTGATGGCCACCTCGGCGGAGGAGGCGTTGAGGAAAAAGACAGAGTTATCCTTCTCGATACCGGATACGGCGATGATCTGGCCGGCGGTGTACTTCTCCGCCCCCTCCACGGTGATGTCCGTTATCTTGAAAAAGAGTCCCATGGCCGCGATGGCGATGATCAATATAAACGCCACGGCCACGGTCACATAGAGCGCGCCGTCGCCGGGGGTATACCGGTTCCTTCCTTTTGTGCTTCCCATCTTCATCCAGTCCTTTCGTCTCTCTTTATGTCAGCTCCAAGCGCCCTGAAGGTGCGGTCTATGGCCTCATAGCCGCGCAAAATATGTTCGGTACCGCAAATCGTCGTCTCCCCCTCCGCCGCCAGGGCGGCTGTCAGGAGGGCCGCGCCGCCGCGCAGATCGGGGGCGGTGACCGCCGCGCCGTGGAGGGGCCGTCCGCCGTATACGCGGGCCACCTGTCCGTCCACCCGGATATCCGCGCCCATTTTCACAAGCTCGGGCACGTGGCGGAAGCGGTTTTCAAAGATCGTCTCTACAAAGGCCGACGTCCCCCGGGCCCGCAGGGCCGCCGCCATCAGGGGCGGCTGGGCGTCGGTGGGGAAGCCGGGATAGGGCCGGGTGGTGACGGTCAGGGGCGGCTTTATGCGCTCCCCCGCCGCGGCCACCAGCGTACCGCACCGGTAGCAGAGGCACACGCCCATCTGGCGGAAAACGTCGTTGACGGCGGTGAGATCCCGCTCGCAGACCTGCCGCAGAACGATCCGCCCTCCGGCGGAGGCGACGGCGGCTATGTACGTGGCGGCGGCGATCCTGTCGGGGATCACCCGGTGGCACACGATTGGGGCGAAGGCCCCGCCCTCCACCGTCACGGTAGATGTCCCGGCGCCGCTGACCTTAGCGCCCATGGCATTAAGGTAACGGGCCAGGTCGCGTATCTCCGGCTCCCGGGCGGCGTTGACGATCAATGTCAGGCCCCGGGCGCCGGCGGCGGCGATCATGGCGTTTTCGGTGGCGCCCACGCTGGGGATCTTCAGGTCGATCCTGGCGCCCCGCAGCTCCGGCGCGCGGAAGAGGAGCCGGCCGCGGCTCCGCCGGATCACCGCGCCCAGGCGCTCCATGGCGTCCAGGTGCAGGTCGATGGGCCGGGGCCCCAGCTCGCACCCTCCCGGCAGGGAGAGGGCGGCCTGCCCCGTGCGGGCCAGGATGGCCCCCAGGAAGACCACGGAGGAGCGCATACGGCGCATCAGGGGGTCGGGGATATCCCAGCCTGTCATGGTGGAGGAGTCCACCCAGACGGTACCGTCCGAAAACTCCGCTCTACACCCCAGATGTCTCAAAATAGCAAGGGCGGCCTCCACGTCGGTAAGCGCGGGAACATTCGTCAGCACGGTCTCGCCGGCGGAGAGTATGGAGGCTGCCAATATCGGAAGGGCGCTGTTTTTCGCCCCCTGTAAGCTGATTTCACCGGAGAGCCTGCGGCCCCCCGTCACTGTCAAGCTGCTCATAGTGACCCCCGAAAAGTTTTATTTTCAGGTCATACTATGCGCAGACGCGTTTTTCGGTTCCATTCCCCCTTCAGGGGATTTTGTTCATTTCATCAGATCCAGGATCTCGTTGACGATCCTGTCGCAGGCGTCGGTGACGCCCATGGCGCGGGACGCCTTCTCCATAGCGGCCAGCCGGTCCCTGTCCCGCAAAAGGGCGACGGCGGTGTTGTATAGCTTCTCGCCGGTGCAGGATGCCTCGGTGAGCACTACGGCTCCCCCGGCCTTCTCCAGCTCCCGGGCGTTCTTGGTCTGTTGGTCGTTGGTGACGTTGGGACTGGGCACCAGGATACTGGCCCGGCCCAGGGCGGTGAGCTCCGCCAGGGTGGAGGCCCCGGCGCGGCAGAGGACCAGGTCGGCGGCGGTCATCACCGGGCCCATGTTGTCGATGTAGGCACGCAGATCCTCCCACTGGGGAAGGCCGTAGACGTTCACCTGGCTCAATCGCTCCCGCATCCGGTCCAGGCCCGTCTCGCCGTTGCCTGTGGCGTGCAGGTGGAGCATCTCGCCGCTCCTGGCGTTGAGGCTGATGAACTCCGCCATCATGCTGTTCATGTTATCCGCCCCCAGGCTGCCCCAGAAGGACACCACTAAGGGCTTTCCGGTGAGGCCCAGCTTCCGCTTGGCCTCCTCCCGGCTCATCCGCAGAAAATCCTCCCGCACCGGCGTGCCGGTGAATACCACCCGGTCGGGCTTTTTGCAGTACTCCTTTGCCGAGGCGAAGGAAACCATGACCTTGTTCACATGGGAGGACAACAGCTTTGTGGTGAGGCCCGGTTCCGCGTTGGACTCGTGGATGGCCGTGGGGATCCCCATTTTGGCCGCCTGGCCCAGGACCGGCCAGCACACATATCCGCCGGTGCCGAAAACCACATCGGGCCGGAAGGACTCCAGCATCTCCCGGCTCTCCCGTCCGGCCACGGAGAGGTTCTTCACCATTTCCAGGTTGTGCCGGATATCCGCCGGGGAGACGCCCCGGCGCAGGCCGGAGACGGTGATGTTTTTAAGCTCAAAGCCGGCGGCGGGGATCAGCCGGCGCTCCAGCACCCGGCCCGCTCCGGCAAACAGAAAGTCCGCCTCGGGAAAGAGCTCCCGGAGCCTGCCTGCCACGGCCAGGGCGGGGTTGATATGGCCCGCGCTGCCGCCGCACGCGAATAGAAATCTCATGACTCCTCCACGTCCTCACTCTTCTTTTTTCTCAGCGGGATCTCCCGCGAGATGGATAGCACGATCCCCATCTCCCCCAGCTGTATGAGCAGGGCCGTGCCGCCGTAGCTGAAGAACGGCAGGGAGATGCCCGTACAGGGGACCAGATTCGTGACCACGGCCACGTTCAGGAACACCTGGATGGCCAGGAGGCTCACGATCCCCACGATGACCAAAGACCCGAACCGGTCCTTGGCGTGGAGGGCCAGCCAGTAGCCCCGGATGATGAGGACGGCGAAAAGGAAGAGGATGAGCAGAGCGCCGATAAAGCCCAGCTCCTCGCAGACGATGGAGAAGATGAAATCGTTGTGCTCCTCCGGCAGGTACATGTACTTCTGTCTCCCCTGCCCCAGGCCCAGGCCGGTCATGCCGCCGGAGCCGATGGCGTACAGGGACTGGATGGTCTGGAGGCCCTTGTTCAGGGGATCCGACCAGGGATCCTGCCAGACGGTGATGCGGGAGGAGGCGTAGGGGAAGAAATTGACCACCACAAAGCCCACGACGCCCACCACGCCCACGCCCAGCAAAAAGCACCACAGGGGCGCGCCGCCCACGAACATCATGATCGCGCCGATAGCCAGGATGATGACGGAGGCCGACAGGTGCGGCTCTAAGATCAGCAGGAAGACGGTGACGGCCAGGATTCCGGCGAAGGGCACCACGCCGTAGCGGAAGGTCTTCATCTTCCCCCGGTAGAGGCAGATCATATGGGCAAAGAGGAGGATGATGGCGATCTTGGCGATCTCCGAGGGCTGGAAGGTGGTAAAGCCCAGATTGAACCAGCGGTTGGCGCCCACCTCGCTCTTGCCGGTGCCCAAAAAGGGCACCAGGGCCAGCATAAAGCCGGTGATGACCACCAGCAGGGGCGTCATGCGCCGGTAGAAGGTGGTGGGCAGGGTGGACAGGAAGATCATCAGCGCGATGCCAAGGCCCGCGAAGCCCAGCTGCCGGAGGAAGATCCCCATGGCGTTCCCGTCCTTATAATAGGCTCTGGCAAAGCTGGCGGAGAGCACCATCACCACGCCGATGGACAGGATCAGCAATGTCAGCAGGAAGAAGGGCAGATCGAAGGCCCCGCGCTCCACGCGGCGGCTCTCCTCGCGCCTGTCGCGCAGCTGCTCGCCGGCGTAGTCCGTATTGGCGTATTCCGTTTGCCCCGCGTCGGCGGCGCTTCTTCCAAGGCGTGCCATAGAAACCCCTCCTCCCGTTTACGAAATAATCAGATGATGCCGACCCTGTGCCGGACGGCGAAGAACGTCAGCGCCGCCAGGGCGGCGGAAACGGCTGTGAACACGGTGAAAATGCGCCGTTCGCCCCAGCCGGACATCTCCAGATGGTGATGGATGGGGGCCATCTTGAAGATGCGCTTGCCGTGGGTGAGCTTGAAATACGTGACCTGGATGATGTCCGACAGCGTCTCCACGATGTAGATGAAGCCCAGGGGGACCAGCACCAGGGGCATATCCAGGGCGAAGGCCGTGGCGCACACGGCGCCGCCCAGGAAGAGACTGCCCGTGTCGCCCATGAACACCTTGGCCGGATAGAAGTTGAAGATCAGGAAGCCCACCAGGCCCCCCGCCAGCGCCGCGCCGAACAGGCCCACGGAGCCGTATCCCCACGCCGCCGCGACGGCGGCATAGCAGACGGCCACGGGCGTGGTGACACCGGCACAGAGGCCGTCCACGCCGTCGGTGATGTTCACCGCGTTGACACAGCCCACGATGATGAACACGGCAAAGGCCACATAGAGCGGGTAGGGGATGTGAACGGTCACGTCAAAAAACGGGATGTAGAGGTTGGAGCTCAAATGCCCCTCCAGCCGCAGAAGCAGGACGAGCACCACGGCGGCGGCGATCTGGAGCACCAGCTTCTGCCAGGCGGTCAGGCCCAGATTCTGCTTTTTCTTCACCTTTTCATAGTCGTCCAGAAAGCCGATCAGGCCGAACAGCAGGGAGAAGACCAGGATGATGATATGCCTCCAATCCCCGGCGGCGATGTCGTCCAGGCCCCCCAGGACGCACATGGCGGTGATGCCCGTGATGAACATGAGTCCACCCATGGTGGGGGTGCCCTGCTTGCTCAGGTGCCAGGTGGGGCCATCCGAGCGGATGGTCTGGCCGGCGTGCATACGCCTGAGCGCCGGGATGAGGGCGATGCCCACGATCACCGTCACAAGGAAGGAGCCGGTAAAGGCCCATATCAGATCCAAAATCATATTGTCTTCCGTCCTATCGTCAATGCATTTCGCCCAGGATCTCCGCCACCGCCTCGCGCTCGTCGAAGTGGCGCTTCACATGGTCGATCTCCTGGTACGTCTCGTGGCCCTTTCCGGCCAGGATCACCACATCCCCCGCCCGGGCGATCTCCAGGGCGCGGCGGATGGCCTGCCGCCGGTCCACGATCACGTCATAGGGTGTCTTTTTCTTCGATGCCGTAACGCCCGCCAGGATATCGTCGATGATGGCCTCGGGCTGTTCCGTCCGGGGATTATCCGAGGTGACGATCACGTAGTCGGCCAGCTCCATGGCGATGCCGCCCATGATGGGCCGTTTGGCGCTGTCCCTATCCCCGCCGCAGCCAAAGAGGACGATGGTCCTGCCCTTGGCGAAACCCTTGACGGTTTTGATGATGTTTTCCAAGGCGTCCGGGGTGTGGGCGTAATCGATAAGCACCGTGTAATCGGTGCCCGTGGGCACCACCTCCGCCCTGCCCTTGACGCCGGCGCATTTGAGCATGGCCGGCCCCACGGCCTCCAGGGGGACGCCGGCGCACACCGCCGAGGCGGCGGCGGCCAGGGCGTTGTAGACGCTGAACTGTCCGGGGATGCCCAGGGTGAGCTTTTCCAGCTTGCCGGTCATCAGGGCGCAGAAGCTCACCCTGTTCTGGTGGAGCCGGATATCCCGCGCCGTCAGGTCGGCGCTGTCGCTTTTGGCGGAATAGGTGAACACGCGGCCCGTGGCGGCCGCCAGCATGGTCCTGGCCCAGGGGTCGTCCAGATTGACGATGGCCGTCTCGCACATGGAAAAGAGCTTGGCTTTAGCCTGGGCGTAGGCCTCCATGGTCTTGTGGAAGTCCAGATGGTCCTCCGTCAGGTTGGTGAAGATGCCCTGGTCGAAGGCGATGCCGTGGACCCGGTCCAGCATCAGCGCGTGGGAGGAGACCTCCATCACCGCGTAGCGGCACCCAGCCTCCACCATATGGGCCAGAATGGCCTGGAGCTCCAGGCAGTCGGGCGTTGTCCGCTCGGCGGGTGTCTCCTCCGCGCCGATCATGACGCGGTTGGTGCCGATCAGGCCCACCTTGGCCCCCTGGGTCTCCTCTAAAACGGTCTTGATGAGATTGGTGACGGTGGTCTTGCCGTTGGTGCCCGTGACGCCGATCATATGGAGCGCCCGGGAGGGGTTGCCGTACCAGTTCCCGGCGGCCACGGCCATAGCCAGGCGGGAATCCCGCACGATGACGGCGGGCGTCCCCTCCGGGGCCTCCTCGCCGATGATCACCGCCGCGCCCTTCTCCAGGGCGGCGGGGATGAACCGGTGTCCGTCGCTCTCATAGCCCCGGATCGCCAGAAACGCGCAGCCGGGGACGGCCTTGCGGGAATCGGACACCAGCGCCGTGATCTCCAGCGCCGGGTCGGCCCGCAGGTCCAGAACGTCGATATTTTCGATAAGCTCAAAAAGCTTCATACGATCACCATTCACAGGATTGAAAATTCGGAAAAACCGCGGCCCGTCAATACTGGCCAAGGTTCGAGTTGTCCACCAGCGTCACGTTGATGACCGCCCCGTAGGGCACCTCGGTGCCCGCCTCCACGGCCTGGGAGGCCACCTTGACGCCGGAGGTCGCCGGCGAGGCGCCGGAGGTGTCCAGATACAGGCCCAGATTCTGAAGCTGGTTCCTGGCGGTGTTGACGGTCTTGCCTGTCAGGTCCGGAACAACTACCGTCTCCTGGGGGACCTGCTCGCCCAGGTATACGATCATCTGGCTGCCCGCCGCGATCTGCGCGCCCGCCACGGGGAGCTGGGCGGTAACGGTGTCGCCGGTGCCCACCTCTCTCAGGCTGAGGCCCAGCTCCTTGGCCTTCTCTCTGGCCGCCAGGACGCCGCCGCCGATGAAGCGGGGCACCGTCACGTCCAAAAGGGCCTCCTCGCCCTCCTCATAGATGGGCTGAACGCCCAGATACGGCAGGATCTCGCTCAGGATCTTGCCCACATAGGGGGCCGCCATCTGGCCGCCGCCGATGTAGATGCCGCTTTCCTTGCTGGGGTTATCCAGCACCATGAGAACGGCCACCTCCGGGTCGTCGGCGGGGGCGATGCCGCAGAAGGACACCATGTATTCCCGCACGCCCGTCTGCCGCTCCAGGGCGGTCTTGGTGGTGGTGCCGGTCTTGCCGCCCACCCGGTAACCGGGCACATAGGCGTTGGAGCCGGTGCCGCCCTCGTCGCCCACCACGGATTCCAGGATGTCCGCCACCAGGGCGCTTGTCTCCTCGCTGATCACCTGGCGGACTACCTTGGGCTCCCGGGAGTAGACCACGTCGCCGTCGGCGTTGCGCATCTCCTTGACGATATAGGGCTCCATGAGATAGCCGCCGTTGACGGCGGCGGATACCGCCGTAATCATCTGGATGGGCGTCACGTTGAAGGTCTGGCCGAAGGAGGCGGAGGCCAGAGAGGACTTGTTCCAGCTGAGGAAGTCCTTGTCGGGCCACCACTGGCTGCCCGCCTCGCCGGACAGGTCGATGCCCGTTTTTTCCCGGATGCCGAAGGCCCTGACGTAGTTGTTATAGGCCTCCGCGCCGATCTTCAGGCCGATGTTGGCGAAGGCCACGTTGCAGGAGTGCATGGCGGCCTGGCGCAGATTCTGCTCCCCGTGTCCCGCGTGCTTCCAGCAGTTGAGGTCGGAGTCACGGCCCGGGATCTGGCCCTTGGGGATCTTCCCGTAGCAGGGGAAGCTGCTGTTTTCGGTGATGACGCCCTCCTCCAGGCCGATGGCCATGGTGATGATCTTGAACACCGAGCCCGGCTCGTAGGTGTCGGAGACGGCCATATCGCGCCATTGGGCCCGCTGGGCGTCCCCGATGGCCTTGCTCCTCTCCTCCGGATCCTCAATGAGGGCGATCTGGTCCAGCGTCTCCTGGGGCAGGCCCCAGGGGTCGTTCAGGTCGTAGCTGTTGGCGTTGGCCAGGGCCAGGATCTCCCCGGTCTTCACGTTCATGACAATGACGCAGCCGCCGTTCTGGATGTAGTTGGCCTCCATGGCCTGCTGAAGGTATTTCTCCGCGATGGACTGGATGGTGTAATCCAGGGTCAGGGTCATATCGTTGCCGTCGATGGCGTCGTTGTAGTTCTGATAGTTCTCAAAGAGCATCTCGGTGCCGTTCTGGGCCACCAGGCGCACCACGGAGCCGTTGGTCCCCTCCAGACTGTCGTCATAGAGGGCCTCGATGCCCTCCAGGCCGAAATTTTCCCGGCCCACAAAGCCAATGACGTGGCAGGCCAGATCCCCGCAGGGGTAGTAGCGCTTGGAGTCCTCCTCGATGTGGACGCCGGCGATGGACTGCTCCTCCTTGAATTTGCGCACCTCGTTGGCCAGCTCCGCGCTTATTTTGGTGGCCACGGTCTTGTACCAGGACTTGGTGTCCTTCATCTGCTCCAGCATGGTGTCGATATCCGCGCCCAGGATGCGGTTCAGCTCCGTGGCGATCAGCACCGGATCGTCGTTGTAGACCTTCTCGTTGCTCTTGTACTCCTTCTCGTGGTAGAGCTTGATCTCATAGGGAGAGATAAATACGGTGTAGGCCGTGGCGCTGCGGGCCAGGGTCTTGCCGTTGGCGTCGTAGATGGTGCCCCGGGAGGCGGACACCGCCACCGAGCGGGTCTGCTGACGGACGGCCAGCTCCTGATATCTGTCGTGCTCGCGGATCATCACATTGTACAGCTGGACGCCCAAAACAATAAACGCAACTATACCGCACACGACTGCCAGGAAAAGTGTGCGGCCAAGTATTGTTCTATTCGTCCTCTGGCGGGAGGAACCGTTTTTGGATGTTGCCATGCTGAAACTCCCCGTTGACTGTGTTGGATCCCCGCGGGCGGCCCGCCGCCCTTTCTCAGTTTATAGCGTCCTTAACTGAAATATTCCGGGAGGCTCTTCAAAAAGCCGATGATCCTGGCGCCCAATCCCGCCGTCTCGTCCTCGGCCAGGATCTGCGCCCTGTCCGCCAGGATCACGCCGCCGGTGTACATCTCGTCCAGTCCCCGGCTCATGCCCAGGATGTTGACGGCGTAGGACTCGATCTCCTCTATGTTGAAGGTGGTCTCATAGTTGATCTCCAGGATCTCCTGGCGCTCCTCCAGCTGCGCGATGGAGGCTCTGACGCGGCTGGTCTCGCCGGAGATCTGGGCCAGCCTTATATAGCCCATCAGGACGGTGATCATCAGCGCCGCCACCACCAGGACGCCCACAATGGCAAGGACGGGGATCCCGAAGGTCTGGGACGCGGCCTCGGCCTGGGCCTTGGCCTTCGCCCGCTCCCGGGCGCGCTCATCCAGGCGCTGGCGTATCCGCTCCTGACTGGACGGCTCCTCATAGATCTCCTCGTCGGGAAGGGCGTAGCCCTGTACCCGGTCAAGATCATAGGCTTCGCTGCCGTAGGTGGCGGAATATTGTGCTTTGACTGCCGCTGCCATTCTTCCATTTCCTTCCTTAGCTGTTTTCCCCGGTCAACGTTTCCGATCCTTCTATATCCTCTCCGCGATCCTGAGCTTCGCGCTCCGGGAACGCGGGTTTTCCTCCAGCTCCCGCTGTGACGGGGTGATGGGCTTCCGGGTGACGCTCCTCATAGTCTGACGGAACCCGCACACGCACACCGGCAGTCCCGGCGGGCACGTACACCCGTTTTCCCTGGCCCGTATGGCCGTCTTGACGATCCTGTCCTCCAGGGAGTGAAAGCTGATAACGGCGATCCTGCCGCCGGGCTTCAGCCTGTCCATGGCCGTGTCCAGCATCTCCCGCAGGGCCCCCAGCTCGTCGTTCACCGCGATGCGGATGGCCTGGAAGCACCGCTTGGCCGGGTGCTGTTTTTCCCGGAGGGCCGCCGCCGGCATGGCCGCTTTGATGACCTCCACCAGCTCCAGGGTGGTGCCGATCTCACGCTGGGCCCGGCTTTTCACGATGGCGGCGGCGATCCTGGCGGAATACCGCTCCTCGCCGTACTCAAAAAAGATCCGCCGCAGCTCCGCCTCGTCCCAGCAATTCACTACGTCAAATGCGGAAAGAGCCGCCGTGCGGTCCATCCGCATATCCAGCGGCGCGTCCGTCATATAGGAGAAGCCCCGGGCGGCGTCGTCCAGCTGCGGGGAGGAGACGCCCAGGTCGAAAAGCATCCCGTCCGCCCTGTCGATCCCCTGCCCGTCCAGGATGGCGCCGATGTCCCGGAAGTTCCCGTGAACCAGCCTGACCCGACGGCCGAAGGGCCGAAGCCGCTCCCCCGCCTGGGCGATCGCCGTCTCGTCCCGGTCAATACCCAGGAGCAGGCCCGTGGTGAGCCTTTCGGCGACAGCCTCCGAATGGCCGCCCCGCCCGAGCGTGCCATCCACATAGATACCCGTGGGATCGATCTTCAGCCCCTCAACGCACTCATGAAGGAGTACGGGCACATGCGCGGCCCTGTCCATCAGAAGCCCAGCTCCTCAAGGACTTTGGCGATGTTCTCCGGCGTGGTCTCAACCATGTCCACATCGTCCCAGGTGCTCTCATCCCAAAGCTGGGCGCACTCGCCGTTGCCTACAACGGCCACGTTCTTGTCCAGCGCGGCGAAATCCCGCAGCGGCTGGGGCAGGAGGACGCGCCCCTGGCTGTCCAGCTCGCACTTGGCGGCGTGGGCGAACAGAGGACGGGCCTTGATCTGCGCGGCCTTGGGCAGGGCGACGACCTTATCCATCATCCTCTGCCAGCTCTCGGACGAATAAGCCGTGAGGCATTTTTCCGAGGAGATGGTGACGTAGAACGTCTCCCCCAGCTCCTCGCGGATCCGGGAAGGGATCGCGAGACGCCCCTTGGCGTCGATGGTGTGCCTGTATACGCCGAACATCCCGATCCCTCCCTCCGGTCAAATGGTAAGATGTGTCTTGTATATCCAGGTATGCTGTGGTATGATGGTGGGGAAATGGTACACTTTTCACCACTTCTCCCCACTTCATGGTCTTATTATACGTAAGGCCAACAGAAATTGCAAGAGGAAATTTACAATTTAAAAAATCTTTTTTTGGGCACTTGTGTTGACATAAAGACCACCCCACAAGATATGGCAACCGTTGTTTTTTCGCGTCTCCCCTCCCCCTTTTTCCAGTCAACATAAAAAGCAGCATAAAAAATCCCCGCCGGGCCGCAAAGCGGCCCGGCGGGAAAATTTTGTAAGATTTTGTTTTCCGGCTTTTCAAAAAACTCAAATTCAATATTTTTTCCGGCGACATGCGCGTCGGAAAAAATCCCTTTTGTCGCACAAGCGTGCGCTCTGCGTGCGCACAGGGCGACAGCAGGGTGATTTTCTCTGAATTTCGCAAAATTCAGAGAAAATCAGCCGCACGTTCCCCTTGGCATCGAAAGCCCGCCAGGGCTTTCGAGCCAGTCATTACAGCTCGATATCCGTCTCGGAGGCGGGAGAGGGCTGTTCGCGCTGGGGGACAGCGCTGGCGGAGACGGAGCGGAAGCGGGTACGGGACTGGCGCACCTCGCCCAGGGCCTCGGCGATGGCGTCCTCGGTACGGCGGAGGGCGTCGTCGGCGTACTCGTTGGCCACCCTTCTCAGCTCGTTGGACTTGGCCTCGGCGGCGGAGACGATCTCGTTGGCTCGGATCTTGGCGGCGCGGACGATCTCCTCCTGGTCCACCAGCTGGCGGGCGCGCTGTTCGGCCACCTTGCGCATGGACTCGGCCTCGCGCTTGGCGTTGTTGACGTACTCGGCGCGGCTGGCGATGAGGCGCTTGGCCTCCTCAAGCTCGGTGGGGAGCTGGGACTTGATCTCGTCCAAAAGATCCAGCACCTTGTCGCGCTCGATGACGCATTTCTCCGCGCCCAGGGGCAGTCCCCAGGCGTCTGTGACCATGTTGTACAGCATGTCGATAAGCTCTTGAACGTCGTTACCCATAGTGATTCGTTCCTTTCTCTATTAAAAATGGGAAATGAATACCATTTTAATTTATTTCTGGACGCAGAGTCTCTCCAGCACATCCGCCGCGATCTCCCGGGGCACCACCTTGGAGATATCGGCGTTGTAGGTGGCCATCTCCCTGGCGATGGTGGAGGAGAGGTATGTATATTTCTCGTCGGCGGTGAGGAACACCGTCTCGATCTCCGGGGCCAGCTTTTTATTGAGCAGCGCGATCTGGAATTCCATCTCAAAGTCCGACACGGCCCGCAGGCCCTTGACGATGAAATTGGCCCCCAGGTTCCTGGCGTACTCCACCAGCAGGCCGTCGCAGGTGGTGACCTCCACGTTCCCGTACTTTTTCGTGACGCGGCTGACGAAATCCGCCCGCTCCTCCAGGGTGAAATGGGGCTTTTTGGCGGAGTTCACCGCCACACAGACGTAGACCCTGTCAAAGATGCGGGAGGCCCGCTTGATGATGTTCAGATGCCCCAGGGTGATGGGGTCGAAGGAACCGGGGTAGACGGCGATCTTCATAGGCTCAGATCCTCGTAAACGTAGTCAGCTTCACGCGCCCATAGAGGTATTCCCGGCGGGCGAATTTCTCCTCCGGCAGGGCCGGCAGGGTCAGGCCCCTGTCGCTTTCGCAAATCATTATACCATTTTTATTTAAAATGTCAAACCTTCCGATGAGATTTAATGCTTTTTCCAATAAATCTCCGGCGTAAGGGGGGTCGGCCAGGATCAGATCGAAGCCCCGCGCCCTCTCCAGATAGGCCAGGGAGTCCATTCTGGCGATTTTGCCCCTGGCCTCCAGATGGGTGGCGCGCAGATTTTCCCCCACGATCCTGAGGGCCTCCGGGGATCTGTCCACAAAGACGCACTCCGCCGCCCCCCGGGAAAGGGCCTCGATGCCCAGCTGGCCGGTGCCGGCGAAAAGGTCCAGGACCCGGGCGTTCTCCACCGCGAACTGGACGATGTTGAACATGGCCTCCTTCACCTTGTCGGTGGTGGGGCGGATGTCGTAATTTTCAGGGGTTTTCAGCTTCCGGCCCCTGGCCGAGCCCGTGATCACTCTCATGGTCTGTCACCTCGTTGCTTTCCTCACTGTGGAAATGGTCGTATACCGCCTTGGCGGCGGGGCCGGGGATCACCCCGGCCAGGTCGACGAGATCCGCCTCGGCGATGGCCTTGACGGATTTGAACCGCTTCAAAAGCTCCGCCTTGCGCTTCTCCCCCACGCCGGGGATCCCGTCCAGGCGCGAGGCCCTGACCCGCTTGGACCGCAGGGTCCGGTGGTACTCGATGGCGAAGCGGTGCGTCTCCTCCTGGATATTCCCGATGAAGGCGAACACCGCCGGATTTGCCTGGATCCCGATCTCCCGCCCCTCCGGGGTGATGAGGGCCCGGGTCCGGTGCCGGTCGTCCTTCACCATGCCGAAGACGGGCACGGAAACGCCCTTTTCCTCCATGGCCTCCCGGGCCGCCTCGGCGTGCCTGTCCCCGCCGTCGATGAGCAGCAGATCGGGAAGCCGGCCAAAGCTCTCGTCGCCGGCCGTATACCGGGCGAAGCGGCGGCCCACGGCCTCCCGCATGGAGCCGTAGTCATCCTGTCCCTCTATTGTTTTCATTTTGAATTTCTTATATTCGCTCTTTTTGGGCTTGCCGTCCACGAACACCACCATGGAGGCCACCACGTCGTCGGCGCCGGTGTTGGAGATATCGAAGCTTTCCACCCGCTCCGGCGGGGCCTCCAGCCCCAGGGCGTCGGCCAGCCATTGGGCCGTTTTGGACACCCGCTCCGTGGCCGTGGTGTTGCGCTCCGTCTCCTCCCGGGCGTTCTCGGCGGCGGCGGTGAGGAATTCCCGGTACATCCCCCGCTGGGGGACGGTCACCTGGACCGCGTGGCCGGCCTTCTCCGTCAAAAACCGCTGCAGCTCCTCCCTGTCCTCCGTCTCCAGGGGCAGCAGCACCCTGGCGGGGATCAGCTCCGCATCCTGATAGTACTGCCGCACCAGCAGGGAGACGGACTCCTCCGCGTCCCCCAGGGGATCGTCAAAGAGCTCGCAGTCCTTGGCCAGCAGTTGCCCCTGGACGTAGTGGAGGACGGCGAAGGCGGATTTGACCTGGCCCTCAAAATATCCCACGGCGTCGGTGTCCGAAGCGCCCTTGTTCAGGACCGTCTGCCGCGTCTCCAGAAGCTCCAGCGCCCTCACCGTGTCCCGGAGCCGGGCCGCCTCCTCAAATTGGAGCGCCTCGGCGGCCTCGTTCATTTGCTCCGTCAGCTGCGCCGTCAGCTCCCGGCCCCGGCCCTTCAGCACCATCACAGCCTGAGCCACCCGCGCCCGGTAGTCCTCCTCCGTCAGCACCCCCCGGCACCAGGCGTCACAGACGCCCATGTGGTGGTTGAGGCAGGGCCTGTCGCGTCCCAGATCCCGGGGGAAGCGCCGGGAACAGGTGGGCATTTTCAGCGCCTTCAAAAGCATCTCCAGTGCCGCCTTGGTGTTGCCCCGGGAGCCGTAGGGGCCGAAATACTCCGCCCCGTCCTTCTCCCGGCGGGAGGCGATGGAGAAGCGGGGGTACCCAGCCTTGCTGTCCAGCCGGATGAAGGGATAGCCCTTGTCGTCCTTCAAGAGGATGTTGTATTTGGGCTTGTAGTGCTTGATGAGGGAGTTTTCCAGCACCAGCGCCTCAAATTCCGACTTGGCGATGATCACCTCAAAGTCGTCGATGTTGGCCACCATCGCCTCGGTCTTGGCGTTGTGGGTGCCGTGGAAGTAGGAGCTCACCCGGTTGCGGAGCGCCTTGGCCTTGCCCACATAGATCACCGTCCCGTCGGCGGCGTGCATGATGTAGCTCCCCGGCTTCAAAGGCAAGGCCGCGGCCTTTTCACGAAGTTCGTCAAGCTTGGGGTTCACGGCGTTGGCCTCCTTTTTGTATGTTTCCGCCATACATGGGCGGGGGTACGCTTTCTTCTCTTTTGTGTTGACAAAAGAGAAGAAAGCTTCAAAGAAGAGAAAAACAATCGGGCGGAAGTCGCGGCCCATTCCACTCAACATCGCGCCCCTTGTTACGAATGGCCTCTGCTTCTAACCCGCTTAGCCGCTCACCGCTCTATCCACGAGGCGTGATGTCCTATTTCGCCCGCGCTGGTGCGGCGATAATCGTGTGGTGTTCGAAAACATCGTTTCTGTTTCCGTACGGGCCGGACACCCGGCCGGCCCGTCTTCCGAATTTCCGAAAATCCTTCAATCACCGCCGTAGGGGCCGATGACTACATCGGCCCACACGCCGCACTACCGAATTCCCTTCCGTACGGGCCGGACACCGGCCGGCCCGTGCATCAATTTTCCAAAAGCCTATCGTACAACCTTGTAGGGGCCGCCGCCCTCGGCGGCCCGTAAATTCAATGGCGGCGAAGCCGCAACCTTTTTAATCGACAGCGTGCGGGAAATTCGATTGTGCGTCGGGCCGGCCGGTGTCCGGCCCGTACGGGGTGCGATGTACGAAATGCGGCAGGTTCCCCGCGGGCGCTCCCCGGGGGGGAGTCCAGATGGGGGGTCGCAACCCCCCTCTGGTCGTTTTAAGGGGGAGTCCAGAGGGGAATGGGGCCCCCTCCAAACGTAAGTTTGGTGGGGAAAGGAGGAGCGAAGCCAGCGCCTGAGGGCGAATACTTGGAGCCCGAGGTTAAGCGGCTTCCGCGACGACGCGGAAAGCCCCCCTCTGGTTTCTTTTCCTCTTTTGTTGCTTTTCTCCTTTTGGAAATCCAAAAGGAGAAAAGCAAATCTCCGTCCGCCTGTAAGGCGGACACCTTATAAAACCCCCGCCAGGGTATTGGCGGCCCCCGCCGCCCGGTGTCGGGCGGCTACCCCCCGCCGGGGTCAGGCGCCCCCCACAACAAAGCGGCCTGTTTCATTTTGTGTGAAACAGGCCGTTTTATGATGCGCTATAAATTACTCGGCAAAGTCGTGGGAAATCAGCTCGCAGAGCGTCTCCACGGCGCGCTCCTCGTCCTCGCCGTCGGCGGCGACGGAGATGGTCATGCCCTTGATGATGCCCAGGGACAGAACGCCCAGCAGGCTCTTAGCGTTGACGCGGCGCTCCTCCTTCTCGATCCAGACCTGGCACTTGAATTCGTTGGCCTTCTGTGTGAAGAAGGTGGCCGGCCTCGCACGCAATCCGACCTGGTTCTTGACCTCAACTGTTTTAGCAAACATAAATGCCCCTCCTCAAAAGTGCGCAGGCCGCCGCCCGCAGAACATTTATAAACTTACCATTATTCTACCAAAGAGCTTCACGCTCGTCAATAAATAATTCTGTTGAATATTCGGTGCAAAACGGAAAAAATGTGTGCTATTTTGACAAAACAGCTTGGGTGTCAGCGGATCTCCACGATGGTGACGCCGCTCTCCCCCTCGCCGAACCGGCCCAGGCGGTAGCTTTTCACCTGCCTGGAGCGCTTCAAACATTCGTGGACGGCCTTGCGCAGCACGCCCGTCCCCTTGCCGTGGATGATGGTCACCTGACTGAGGTGGCGCAGCTGCGCCCCGTCTATGAACCGCTCCACCAGCGCCACCGTCTCGTCCGCCGTCATCCCCCGCACGTCCAGCTCGTTTTTGGCGCTCTGGGTGGAGGCGGGGACGGACACGGAGGCGGTCTTGATCTTCACCTTCTCCTGCTCGGTGACCCGCACCTCGCTCTGCTTGGCGGTCACCTTCATGACGCCCGCCTGGAGCTGCAGGGAGCCGTCGGGGTTCACCTCCAGCACCGTGGCCTTGGACCCGATGGCAAGGATCTCCACCGTGTCGCCCTTCACCGCGGGACGGGTGGGCTTGCGCTCGATGGGGGCCTCCCGCTCCGGCGTCACCTTTTCGGCGGCCTCGTTCAGGCCCTGGCGGAGCTTCGCCTTGGCCTCGTTGAGTCTCTGCCAGTCGGTGTCCGAGGCCGCCTCCCGGCGGATGCGCTCGATCTCCCGAAAGGCCTCGTCGGCGGCCCGGCGGGCGTCCTCGATGATCCGCTCCGCCTCGCCCCGGGCGTTTTTGGTGAATTTGAGCCGCTCCTCCTCCGCCTTTTTCCGCTCCTTTTCCGCCGCGTCCAGATCCTCCTTCGCCCTTCTCAGGACCTCGGAGGTCTCGGCCTTGCGCTCCTCGGCGGCCTTGCGGTTCTCCTCCAGCTTTGTCAGAGCCTCCTCAAAGTCCACGTCCCCCTTGTCCATCCGGCGTCTGGCGTCGTCGATGATGTGTCCGGGCAGGCCCAGCCGCTCGGAGATGGCGAAGGCGTTGGACTTGCCTGGGATACCCATCAGCAGCTTGTAGGTGGGCTTCAGGGTCTTCACGTCAAATTCACAGGAGGCGTTCATGACGCCCCTCTCCGTCATGGCGTAGATCTTCAGCTCCGCGTAGTGGGTGGTGGCGGCGATATGGGCGCCCACGCTCCTGGCGTACTCGATGATGGCCACGGCCAGGGCCGCGCCCTCCGCCGGGTCGGTGCCGGCGCCCAGCTCGTCAAAGAGGACAAGGCTCCCCTCCCCACACTCCGAAAGTATGCCCACGATGTTGGTCATATGCGAGGAAAATGTGGACAGGGACTGCTCGATGGACTGCTCGTCGCCGATATCCGCCAGCACCCTCTCAAAGAGCGGGATCCGGCTCTCGTCCCCCGCCGGGATGTGCAGGCCGCACTGGGCCATCAGGCACAGAAGGCCCAGGGTCTTGATGCTCACCGTCTTGCCGCCGGTGTTGGGGCCGGTGATCACCAGGGTGTCGAAGTCCCCGCCCAGCTCGATGTCGATGGGCACCGCCTCCGCCTGCTTCAAAAGGGGGTGGCGGGCCTTTTTCAGCGTCAGCTCCCCCTTCTCCGAAAATTCCGGCGGGGCGCAGTTGAGCTTGTAGCTGAGCTTGGCCTTGGCGAACACAAGATCCAGCTGCGTCAGCAGGTTATAATCCAAAATGATGCTCTCGGAGAAGTCCGACGCCTCGGCACTGAGCTCCCGCAAAATGCGCTCGATCTCCCGCTCCTCCCGGGCCAGCAGCTCCCGGATCTCGTTGTTGGCCTTCACGGCGCTCATGGGCTCGATGAACAGCGTCTGTCCGGAGGAGGAGATGTCGTGGGTCAGCCCCGGCACGGCCCCCTTGTGCTCGGCCTTCACCGGCACCACATAGCGGCCGTTTTTCACGGTGATGATGGGCTCCTGCAGGGCCTTCTGATAGGTGGGCGAGGAGATGATTTTCTGCAGGGCCTCCCGCACCTTACTCCCCGCCACCCGCATGGCGCGGCGGATATCCGTAAGCTCCGCGCTGGCAGAGTCCGCCAGCTCCCCCTCGCCGATGATGGAGTTTGTGATCTTCTCCTCCAGGTACTTGTTGGCGTGGAGGGAGGAGAAGAGGTACCCGATGCTCCCGGCGCCCTTCTCGTCCCCGGAGGCGTAGGCGGCGGCGTTCCGGGCGCACCGCAGGACCTGGGCGATATCCGTCAGCTCCCTGGTGTTCAGCATCCCGCCGGCGTCGGCCCTTTTCAGGCTGTCCCGGATGTCCTTCACCCCGTCAAAGGAGGGCGCGGCGTACAGGGTCATCATATCCCTGGCGTCCGTTGTCTCCCGCTGCCGCCGCTCCGCCTCCGCCCTGTCGGCCACGGGCGTCAGCGCCCGCGCCGCGGCCTTGGCCCCGTCGCTGACCGCCTCGGCGGCCAGCATCTCCAGCACCGCCGGCAGCTCCAGAATGGCCTGGGATTTCTCATAAAGCGTCATACCGTCACCTCCGACCGATCCGATCACCTTAGTTTTTGTCCTAAAACAGGTTTATCATACCACACCTTCCGGCTTTTTTCAAGCATAGAAGCGCCTGGCGCGGATTACTTCGCAACAGGCGCTAAAAAATAATTAAATTTTTTCAAAAAGTACTTGACAAATGCTTTTCCTTATGGTATAATGCGTCATGTAACCGAAAATTTCCTTTTGAAAGGGCCGTTTTGGCGACCCTTGGCGTGAGCGCGGCCAAAACGGCCTTCTCACTCCAGATTCAGCCGGCGCTTCAGGAAATAGGCGGTGATACCGTAGCAGACGGCGCCCTCCAGGATCATCAGGCCCGCGTTCGCGCCGCAGATGCCGCGCCAGTAGGTCATAAACGCGTAGACGTCCACAAAGGGCGCGTCCAGGTAGCCGTAGAAATTGGTCATCACCGTAAGCCTCGCGGCAAAGCTGAGGGCGATCTGCCCCAGGATCAGAAGGCCGATGTACGTCGCCACCGACGCGGCCATCTTGTGCCTGGCGAAGGAGTGGCCCACGCTGAGGGCCGCGTCAAAGCTCAGGCTCATGGTCACGGAGGCCAGCACCAGCATGGCCAGACACTCGATCACGATCTCCGCGATTTGTCCATTGCTCCTGGTAACGATGAACAAGGTCCTGAACAGATCTCCGATGACCTTGAGGGTATCCGCGTCAAAGGTCAGCAGGACCACGGCGGCCACGATGGTCACGGCGGCCAGGGCGTACCACAGGGCGGAGACCAGCACCTTGCTCCAGATCTGGGCGTGGACGCTCACCGGCAGGGTGTGCATGATGTACCCCTCGTCCCGGAGCAGGTTGTCCCGGAACCGGCGCACCATCATATACACCGTCACAAGGCCGATGGCGAAGATCCCCACGAAAAACAGCACCATCACCAACATGATGATGATATTCACCGCCGCCGGCAGATCGTGGCCGTTGCCCAGCCGGACGCACACGTTCCCCATGACCGCCACCAGGAGCATCTCCCCGATGATGGGCAGCATGGCGTGGGCCGTGGCCCACAGCTCGTGCTTCATGAGCTTTCCTAACATCTGAACACCTCCCTGAAGATCTGATCCACGCTCTTGCCCTGCTGTTCCCGCAGCTGGTCGGCGGGGGCCGCCAGGACGACCTTGCCCTGGCTTATAAAGATCACATCGTCCAGCACCCGCTCCACGTCGGCGATCAGGTGGGTGGAGATGATCACGGTGGCGGTGGGGTTGTAGTTGGAGAGGATGGTACTCAAAATAAAGTCCCGGGCCGCCGGATCCACCCCGCCGATGGGCTCATCCAGCAGGTAGAGCTGTGCCCTCCGCGCCATCACCATAATGAGCTGTACCTTCTCCCGGTTGCCCTTGGACAGGTGCCTGAGCCGCGCCTTACTGTCGATATTCAGCCGCGCCAGCATGGCCTTCGCCGTGGTCCGGTCAAAATCCGCGTAGAAGTCCCCGTAAAAGCCCATGAGCTGGGCGGCGCTCATCCACTCCGGCAGGCAGGAGCGCTCCGGGAGATAGGAGACCACCTTCTTCGTCTCTATCCCCGGCACCTGCCCGTTGATCAGGATCTGTCCGGCGGTGGGTGTCAGCAGACCGTTGGCCAGCTTGATAAGCGTGGTCTTTCCGCTGCCGTTGGGCCCCAGAAGCCCCACGATCCGCCCCGGCGCCACGGCGAAGTCCACCCCGTCCAGAGCCCGGACGGGGCCGTAGGACTTGGAAAGCCCTTTACACTCCAAAATTGCCATGCTCATACCTCCTCGTATCTGCTTCCAGCAGTTTGATCATATCGCTTTTTTCCATGCCCAGCCTTTCCATCGCCGTGAGAAAGGCGTCCACATATCCCCCGGCCAGCTCCCGCCGGGCCGCCCGGATGACGGCCTCGTCGCCGGTGACATACCGGCCCGCCGTGCGCAGGGTGTATAAAAGCCCCTGCCGCTCCAGCTCCGAAAGCGCCCTCTGCATGGTGTTGGGGTTGACCCCGGCCTCCAGGGCCAGCTCCCGCACGCCCTGGAGCCGCGCCCCCGGCGGCAGCTCCCCGGAGACGATGGCCAGCTTCACCGCGTCCACGATCTGGGCGTAAATGGGCGCTCCCCCCTCAAACCTCCATTCCATGGCACACCTCCCCGCTTTTCCTGCCGGCCGCACCTGTACTATTGTATTAGGTACTTAATACAATAACACACTTCTCCCCCGCTGTCAAGAGGGAAACCCCAAAAAATTCCCGCCGGCGTTTTCCGGCGGGAGGGGGGCGATATTCATCTAAAAAATCTTTAATAACGGATACGTTACAGATCGAACAGGAACACATTCGGCACGGCCTGCGTACCGAAGGTCCTGACCGCCATGCGGTACATGGCCCTGGCGTGGATCCTGTCGTGCCAGACAAAGCGTCTCAGCACCTTTCTCAGCGACCACTCCTCCTCATAGCTGCCCAGCACGACCGGATCATTCAGGAAATCCGGCTTGCTTTCCAGCGCCGCGAAGCCGCGCTCCCGGCACGTCAAAAGGGTGCCCTCGTTGTCCGCAGGAACGCCGATCTCGCCAAAATAGTATCCGTTGACGTTCTTTGTGTGCTCGTACATCTCCAGAGCCGTGCGGGGGACCGGCCCGTAGAAGGTCTCCCTGGCCGGCCGGCAGCTCCTGTTCGGATCCGGTATCGCCTCAAACAGCGTCAGAAAATCCCGGGCCGACTTCAAAGCCAGCGCTTTCAGCTCGGCGTACTCAGGCGGGCTCAACGCCTGCCTCTCCGAATCAAAGAGGACGTCCGAATCCGCGTCGGAAACCGTCAGCGCGGAGGACTTTTCCTGAACGATCTCCACCTCAAAAGCGTCCGGGACCGGGCCGCCTCTCCACCTGAGATAAGATTTTATCTCAGCGGGCATTTTTCGAACCGCCTCGGCTTTGGAGGGGCCTCTTGTAAAAGCGCCGGGAAACCGCTCGGCGAAAAGCATACTGTCCTGGCCGTTATGCTCCCAGACACAGCTGATTTTCACAGGAAAATCCCTCCTCGTATAATAAGATTTGACAGGAATTTTGTAAGTGTTATCTGTCATTCACTCCGAAAAACCAGCAGGCA
>CANRMY010000012.1 GCA_947631845.1 uncultured Oscillospiraceae bacterium
CGAACACAGAAGTTAAGCTCACTTGCGCCGACAATACTTGGCTGGTGACGGCCCGGAAAGATAGGAAGACGCCAACACTAAAAAGACAAGCCTTCGGGCTTGTCTTTTTTTATACGCAAATTGATTCCCTTTTGGTCTCTTTGGGGAAAATCCGTTGCGTTTCGGGCGAATCTATGGTAAGATTTCCTCAATGAATCACGTTGAACGGAGGCCGGAACATGGAATACGCCGCCATCGTCCATTTTGCCGACAACAGATACTGCTTCGCTCTGGAGCCGGACCGGTTCCTCATCCGTATCCGGGTGAAAAAGGGGGACATGCGCCGGGTGATCCTCCACACCCAGGACAAATATTTGCCGCTGAAGCGGCTGGACACCCGCGCCGCCGTCCCCATGGTCCTGGCGGCCAGGGACCGGGTCAGCGACTACTATGAGGCGGAGATCGAACTCCACATGGTCTGTCTGCGCTACTGGTTCGAGCTGGAGGGCGCGGACGGGACGCGGGCGTACTACGGCAATTACCAATTCACCCGGGAGCCGCCCACGGATATCGAGCGCATGTTCGACTGCCCTCAGAATCTCCGGGAGGAGGAGCGGCTGATCGTCCCCGCTTGGGCCGCCGATAAGGTGGTGTATCAGATCTTCCCGGCCAGCTTCGCCCCCACGGGGCCGGTGGACCCGAAGCGCTGGTACGGGCCGCTGGACCATCGGGTGAATCCCGGCGGGACGCTCCGGGGGATCATCGACCATCTGGAGCATATCCATGAGCTGGGGGCGGACGTTCTGTACATGACGCCGGTTTTCAAGGCCCATACGCCCCACCGGTATGACACCGAGGACTATTTCGCCGTGGATCCGTCCCTGGGGACGAAGGAGGAGCTGCGGGAGCTGACGGACAGGGCCCACGCCCTGGGGATGCGCGTCCTGCTGGACGGCGTTTTTAACCACACGTCCCAAAAATTTTTCGCCTTCGCGGATATTTTGGAAAAGCGCGAGCGGTCGGAATATCTGGACTGGTACTTCATCGAGGGCTTCCCCCTGCGGATGGCCTGGGGCCAGAAGCCCAATTTTAAGACCTTCAGCTATTACGGCGGTATGCCCAAGCTCAATCTGCGCAACCCGGCCACAGAGGCCTATTTCATCGACGTGGGCCTCTACTGGATCCGGGCGTGCGGCATCGACGGCTGGCGGCTGGACGTGGCCGACGAGGTGGGCCACCGGTTCTGGCGGCGCTTCCGGGAGGCAATCAAGGCGGAGAAGCCGGACGCGCTGATCGTGGGGGAGGAGTGGCACTTCGGCGGCGACTTCCTGGAGGGCGACCAGTGGGACAGCCTCATGAACTACCCCTTCCGGAACAGCGTCCTGGATCTGGTGGTCCGAGGGACCGCCACGGTGACGGCGTTTTTTGAGGATCTGGGGTTCCTGCGGGGCAATCTGCACCCCGCCGCGTACCATCTTTTGTGGAATCTGATCGGCTCCCACGACACGGCGCGGTTCCTGCGGGAGGCCGGCGGCGACAGGGCAAAGCTGAGGATGGCGGCGGCGCTCCAGTTGCTGCTGCCGGGGATGCCCATGCTCTACTATGGAGATGAGTTCGCCATGGACGGCGGGGACGACGGCGACTGCCGGCGCGGCATGGTCTGGGACGAGGCCCGCCAGGACCGGGAGATGTTCGCCTGGGTCAAGAGCCTGGCCGCCCTCCGGCATGCCCACCCCTGCCTCACCCGGGGGCAGGTCGTATCCTTCACCGCGGACGACGATTCCGGCGCCGCCGCCCTGACCAGGCGCCTGGACGGCGAGACGCTGACCCTGCTCCTCCATTGCGGCGACGGTCAGGCGGCCTTCCCGGCTTACACGGGCCGGGAGGAGCTGATCACCGCCGCCCCCTTCCCCGGAACGCTGGGGCCGTGGGAAGCGGCGGTGATCCGGGGGTAATACGGATTTTTCCCCTTCGACGGGTTTCTGATTTTTTCTCGTCCCCGGTGTGCTATAGTGGTGCGCGAGGAGGAATGAGAATGTCAGACGAAAAACGCGCCGCCCCGCCGCTGGGCGAGGCGCACCGGCGGGCCCTGGAGCGCATCGGCGACCCCAATCTGCGGCAGGCCGCGGCGGTGGAGATGGCCTACAGGGGCGTGACGCCCTCGGCGGCGGACGCCTACGTGACCGCCGTTTTGCATCCCGACGTGCCCGCACCCGTCAGGGGCTTCCTGATGGCCGTAGAGACCGCGCTGCCCGCCGGGTGCGAGTATATCCGGGAGGACGCGGACAACTGCGTCAAGGTCACGCTCCGGTGCCCTTATTAAACCGGTGCCCCTATTGAAAATGATACCCTGGCAGGTTCTCCTGTCAGGGTATTTTTTTATCGGTCTCCCAAGAATGTCCGAAGAAGCATCAAAATACATTCCTTCTGCGTGGAGCTGAGGCGGTCGAAGCTGTCCAGCAGATCAAGTTCGCTGACGGTGAGCTTGGTTCCGCCGGGGCGCTCCCGCTCCTCCCAATGGCCTACAAGGTAATCGACCGAGGTGTCAAAGTAATTCGCCAGACGTACCAGCGTCTCAATATCAGGTTCAATGTTATGGTTTTCATATTTGTTAATAGACTGCTGACTGACCCCGATGGCGTCCGCCAGCATTTTTTGAGTAATATTGCGCTCCATCCGGAGTTTTTTCAAATGATACAGCATAAAACCGCCTCCAGGATAATGTTAACAACGTGGGGGAGTTTTATAAAACACCTAAAAGTTGTTTTTATTATTGACAACAACTTGCGGTTGATATATAATCAACTTGATTAATTCCGCCCCTTTGTTGATCATCAGCGTTGGGGGGAAAACGATAAGGAGAGGCGAATAATTGTGGGATTTCTATATTTTATTATGGCGGCATTATGGTGCGTGACCTGGGGCGTGGTGACGAACATTGTCATTCACAACAAGGGCTATGACGACAACTGGTTTTGGTGGGGGTTTTTCTTTGGGTTTATTGCGGTCATCGTGGCCTGTACAAAGCCACAGGCAGTGTATTATACGTCTTCCGTGGATTCTTCGATGCAGAAGCGTCAGCCCCAGCCCGGCGAGTGGGAGTGCGCCTACTGCGGAACGGTAAACGCCCATTTTTATACCACATGCACCTCCTGCGGGTTGTCGAAAACGGAAGGGATCATAAAAGCCCAGGAAGAGGAATCAAAGAAAGCCCAGGAAGAGGACATGAAGAAAGCCCGGGAAAGGAAAGCTCAAGAACTCACCAGTGCTCAGGCTATTAAGGAATTCAAGGATCTTTTGGATACCGGCATCATCACCCAGGAGGAATTCGAAGCAAAGAAAAAGGAGCTTCTGGGGCTTTAACGAAGTCAATAGATACGCAAAAGAGTCCCTCCCCACCCGGGGAGGGACTCTTTTACATACAGTGGATGAACTTCTTCTTGACAACCCCCTGTCGGCGTGGTATTATGAAGCTGACTTCACATGAAGTCAACTTCATGTCCTTGCGGGGAGGGGTGGCGATGAAGACCCGTGTGCGGGAGCTCAGGGGCGCGGCGGGGATGACCCAGCGGCAGCTGGCGGAGCTTACGCGCGTGTCCGACAGGACGATCATATCCATCGAAAAGGAGCAGTACAGCCCGTCGCTGATGCTGGCTTACCGGCTGGCCAGGGTGTTCGGCGTCAGCGTGGAGGAGCTTTGCTGTCTCGAGGAAAACTATGAAAGGGAGGAGCGGGAATATGAAAACATCGACTAAAACGACCTATGCCGGCAGGCTCCGCCGGCGGGTGGGGATCCTCTGGGGCGTGTTGGCGCTGATGCTGGTCTACATGGTCGTGGTGGGGGAGACGGGCGGCGACTCCCGGATCATGTCCCGGCTCGCCCAGATCGTGAGCCGCGTGATCTTCTTCGGGGGCCTCGTCTGGGTCGCCGCCGCCATCGTCCGGACAAACAAGCTTCTCAAAAGCCGCGCCGCCATGCGGGAGAGCCAGCTGCGGGAGCTGGACGAGCGGAACCGGTATCTGCACGACAAGTCCGGCGGCGCGGTCATGGACGTGATGCTCCTGGCGCTGCTGTTCACCACCCTGACCGCGTCCCTCTACAACATGCCCGCCTTCTACACCGCCTTCGCGCTTCTCGCCGCCGCCGTCCTGCTCAAGGGCGGGGCGTATCTCCACTATTCCCGCGTGTCAAAGGAATAACGGCACTCTCCGCCGTCCGGGTGGATAGTGCCGTAGGTCAATCAAGCCAGATGTTGTTGACGATCAGGGCCACGGTCAGCGGCTCCTGGGTGGCGATGAAGGATATATCATCGGACAAGGAGAAAAGCTCCGTCAGGGCGGCGGCATCCTCTCCGGCGATATAGGACAGGGCTTTGAGCTTCAGCCATACCTTGGCGAAGGGGTCAAAGGGATTCGGCTCCGGTGCGACGGTGAACTCGAGTATGTCCCCGCACCGGGCGGCGAACGCCTGGGCCTTGGCGCACAGCTCCCGGTACCGCTCCCATTGCGGACGGTTTAAGATGGTGTGCGGTCTCTCCTGATAGAGGGGGTCGTCCTCCTCCGCCCATAGGGGGCGGCCGGCCTCCAGAGACTGCCGGATAGCGGGCTTCATGTCGATGATATTTTTCTTATCCATAGTTACCTCCTCGGTTCCCATTAAAACAGCTTGTTTCCCTTTGTGTAGGTGCAGGCTGCTCCGCTCTTTCCGAGCGCTAAAGACATAACAGAACAAACAGCGCCGCCGGCAACCCGGCGGCGCTGCAAACTGTCGAAAAAGCCCTGACGGGCTTTTTCGACAAGGGGAACGAGCGGGCAATTTTCTCTGAATTTTGCGAAATTCAGAGAAAATTACCCTGCTGTCGCCCTGCGCGCGTCCCGAAGGGGCACACTTGGGCGACAAAAGGGATTTTTACCGACGCACATGTCGCCGAAAAAAATATAGAACTTGAGTTATTTGACAAACTGAGCGCCGCCGGCGACCCGGCGGCGCTGTTTTCTTACTCCTCTTTTGCCGTGACGGCGATGGAGAGCTCCTGGAGCTGCTTGTCCGAGACCTCGCCGGGGGCGCCCATCATCACGTCCTGGGCGGACTTGTTCATGGGGAAGGCGATGACCTCCCGGATCAGCTCCTCGCCGGTGAGCAGCATGATCATGCGGTCCACGCCCGGCGCGGCTCCGGCGTGGGGAGGCGCGCCGTAGCAGAAGGCGTTGTACATGGCGGGGAACTTGGCCTTTACGTCCTCCTCGCCCAGGCGCACCAGCTTGAAGGCCTCAATCATGATCTCCGGGTCGTGGTTGCGCACCGCGCCGGAGGCGCTCTCATAGCCGTTGATGACCAGGTCATACTGATAGGCGGTAATGGTCAGCGGGTCGATCTCACCCGCGGCGGCCTTTTTCAGCACCTCCAGCCCGCCGTTGGGCATGGAGAAGGGGTTGTGGCAGAACTCCAGCTCCCCGGATTCCTCGCCGATCTCGTACATGGGGAAGTCCACAATCCAGCAGAAGGCGTACTGCTCCTTGTCCATGTGTTCAGGGCACAGCGCGCCCAGCTTTGTGCGCAGAACGCCCGCCGTCTTCTGGGCGGCGGCCAGCTTCCCGGCGCTGAGTCCCACAAAGCAGCCGGGCTTGAGGCCCATGGCCGACACCACCTGTTCCTTCACCGGCTCCACAAATTTGGCGATGCCGCCCACGAGCGCGCCGTTCTCGTCCACCCGGAACCAGTAGGGCTTCCGGCCGGCCTGGACCTCCACGTCGGCGCAGAGCCTGTCGATCTGCTTGCGGGTGGCGGTGAAGTCCGTGACCACCACGGCCTTGACGGTCTGGCCCTCAAAGGGGTCAAAGCCGATGCCGGACATAAGCTCCGTCACGTCGGCGATCTCCAGGTCGATGCGCAGATCCGGCTTGTCGGTGCCGTACTTCTCCAGGGCGTCGTTGTAGCGGATCCGCCGGAAGGGGGCCTGGGAGACGCGCTCATAGAGGCCGAACTGCCGGAAAACCGGCACCAGCACCCGCTCCAGCACGGCCAGCACATCCTCCTGGCCGGCGAAGGCCATCTCCATGTCCAGCTGATAGAACTCGCCGGGGGAGCGGTCGCCCCGGGCGTCCTCGTCTCGGAAGCAGGGGGCGATCTGGAAGTACCGATCAAAGCCGGAGGTCATCAGCAGCTGCTTGAACTGCTGGGGGGCCTGGGGCAGGGCGTAGAATTTGCCCGGGTGCTTGCGGGAGGGGACCAGGTAATCCCGGGCGCCCTCGGGGCTGGAGGCCGTCAGGATGGGGGTGGTGATCTCCAAAAAGCCCTCGCCGATCATGGCCGCCCGCAGCGCGGCCACCACCTGGGAGCGCAGAACGATGTTCTTCTTCACGGCGGGGTTGCGCAGATCCAGGTACCGGTACCGGAGCCGGATGGCCTCGTCGGCCTCCTTGGAACGGTTGATTTGGAAGGGTAACTCATTATACCGGCACCGGCCCAGCAGCTCGATCTCCTCCGGCACCACCTCGATATCGCCGGTGGGCAGGTTGGGATTCTTGCTGCTGCGCTCCCGGACGACGCCGGTGACGCTGAGGGTGGATTCCTTGTTCCAGCCCTTCACCTTGGCCAGCAGCGCCTCGTCCTCCACCACCACCTGGGTGGTGCCGTAGAAGTCCCGCAGGACCAGAAAAGCGAGACTGCCGGAAACCGCGCGTATATTCTCCATCCACCCGCAGAGCTTCACCTTCTGCCCCACGTGCTCCATGCGAAGCTCCCCACAGGTGTGTGTACGGGATTGAACCATTTTCGATCACTCCAAATTCTGTTTATATAGAGATTATTCCTGAGCTGGCGTGGTATCGTCCGCGCCTTCCTCCGGCGCGGGCTCCGGTTCGGGGTAGAGGGATTCGATCAGCGTAAAGACCCGCCGCGCCCAGGAGGACTTGTCCTGAGTGGCGACCACCGTCTCGCCGTTGCCGGAGAGCCGCAGAACGCCGCCCTGATACTCGGCGGTAAGGGAGCTGTCGGAGACGGTGCAGTGGAAGGTGACGCGCCAGCACAGGTCCCCGGCCTGGGGGTCCGGCAGCTTCTGGGAGAAAAGGCCCCCCGGCGTCATGCCGAAGCCCCGGCCCTCAAATAGCTCCGTAAGACTCGTAAGCGACTTGTTCTCGGCGCTGATCAGAAGCTCCTCCGGCGCCGTCCCCTCCGGGTCGAATTCCCAGCCCCAGACAAAGACGCCGTCCACGGCGGCAAAGTTAAAGATCCCGTCGGCGTAATTGGCCGCCGCCATGGGGCGGCAGAGGATCAGACCCACCACCAATACGGCGGCCAGCAGGATCAAAACGATGGTGACGACCTGTTTACCCGACATGGCTCATTCCTTAATGGGGGGCAGGCCCCGGCTCCGCTCCACGAAGGCGGCGGCCCTCTCCGCCGCGCCCTCCACCGTCAGGAGCTCCTGGGTCCCGGTGCGCATATCCTTCAGGGACACCATGCGCTTTTCCAGCTCGTCGTCCCCCAAAATAGCCACAAAGGGCACCCCCAGGCGGTTGGCGTAGGTCATCCGCGCCTTGAATTTTTTGTTTTCCGAATAGATCTGCGTCCGGATGCCCGCCGCCCGGAAGGCGGTGGCCGTCTCCACGGCAAAGGCGCGCTCCTCCGTCATGGGCAGGATCAGCACGTCCGCCGGGGCGGTGGGAAGGGTCCGGTCCAGAAGCCCCCGGTCGTTGAGCAGGAAGAAAAGCCGCGTGAGGCCGATGGAGATGCCCACGCCGGGCAGGGACTTGTCCGTATAGAAGCCCGCCAGGTCGTCGTACCGCCCGCCGGAGCAGATGGAGCCCACCTCCGGGTGCTCCGTCATCTGCGTCTCGTAGACGGTGCCGGTGTAGTAGTCCAGCCCCCGTGCGATGGTCAGATCCACCGCGAAGTGGTCCTCCGGCACGCCGAAGTCCTTCAGGTACTTCACCACGGTCTTTATTTCCTCATAGCCCCTGTCGAAGACCGCGTTTTTCCCGGTGCGATCCGAAAGCGCCGCCAGAACCTGGTCGTTGCCGCCCCGGATGGCCATGAAATCGAGGATCTTACCGGCGCTCTCCCCGGGGATGTCAAAATCGTCGCGGAGAATGGCCCGCACCTTCTCCGGCCCGATCTTCTCCAGCTTGTCCACCGTGCGCATGATGTCCCCGGCCTTGTCCGAAAGGCCCAGCATGTCGTAGAACCCGGTGAGGAGCTTCCGGTTGTTGACCCGGATGACAAATTTTTGAAGGCCCAGCTCGGTGAAGACCCGGTAGATGATGGACGGGATCTCCGCCTCGTTCATAATGTCCAGGGCCCCGTCGCCGATCACGTCGATGTCCGCCTGGTAGAACTCCCGGAACCGCCCCCGCTGGGGCCGCTCGCCCCGGTAGACCTTGCCGATCTGATACCGCCGGAAGGGGAAGGTGAGCTCGGCGTAGTGCATCGCCACATATTTCGCCAGGGGCACCGTCAGGTCAAAGCGGAGGGCCAGGTCGTTGTCCCCCTTGGAAAAGCGGTAGATCTGCTTCTCCGTCTCGCCGCCGCCCTTGGCCAGCAGTACGTCGGAGCTCTCGATAAGGGGCGTGTCCAGGGCCGTGAAGCCGTAAAGGCCGTACACCCGCCGGATCGTGTCCATGATCCTGTCCATCAGCGCCTGCTCCCCCGGCAGAAGCTCCATAAAGCCGGAGAGCGTGTGAGGTTTGATTCGTTCCATGAATGAATTATCTCTCCCATAAAAAGCCCCCGCCCGGTGGAGCGGGGGCCGTATCGTTGATTATCAATATGTTAAAAAACTCAAATTTGATATTTTTTCCGGCGACATGCGCGTCGGAAAAAATTCCTTTTGTCGCACAAGCGTGCGCTCTGCGTGCGCGCAGGGTGACAGCAGGGGAAAATTTTTGAATTTCGCAAAATTCAGAAATTTTTTCCGCACGCTCCCCCTTGTCGGAAAAAGCCCGCCAGGGCTTTTTCGACAGTTACTTTTTTGGGTTCACGATGTCGCGCCAATCCAGCATCCCGTCCTTCAGGCCCCGGATCAGCACCTCGGCGGTGGCCACGTTGGTGGCGAAGGGGACGTTCTGCTGGTCGCAGAGCCGGCCGATCTTGTTGGTGGAGGCCATGGCGCGGGGGTCGGTGGGGTCGGAGAAAAAGAGGACAAGATCCAGCTCGTTGTACGCGAGCCTGGCCGCCATCTGCTGATCCCCGCCCTGGTCACAGGACAGGTACAGGTCGATGGGTAATCCCGTCGCCTCTTTGACAAGCCTCCCGGTGGTGTTTGTGGCGCATATGGAGTGCTGAGAGAGGATCCCGCAGTAGGCGATGCAAAATTGCACCATTAGCTCCTTCTTCCTGTCGTGTGCCATTAATGCGATATTCATACCGTCACCAACCTTTTATATGATAATTTGTTTCCTGTTTCTCCCAAATTCAAAACCGGCCCAGCCGTCTCTTTTCGCCCCGCAGCCGGGCCGCCACGTTGTCGAACTGATCCCAGGCGCGCTTGGCGCCATAGTCGATGAGGGGGATCTCCAGGTTCCCGGCTTCCGCCACGCTCTCGTCCTCGCTGACGACGCCGATGAGCCGCGCGCCCACCGTGTCGATCACGTCGTCCAGGTTCCGTTTGAGCTTGCGGTAGACCTTGGGGCTGACCCGGTTCACCAGCAGGCGGATCTCCTGTACACCCAGGGCCCTCAGCTCCTGGACCGTCCGCTGTCCGTCCCGCAGGCTGGCCAGATCCCCGGTGGCCACCACGATGGCCATATCCGCCCCGGTGGCCGCCATACGGAAGCCCCGGCCAATGCCGGCGGGGGAGTCCAGCAGCACAAAGTCATAGCCTTGCCGGAGCGTCTCCATCAGCGCGGCGAAGCTCTCCGCCTCTGCATCATCGGGGAGATCCGTGGGCGCGGAGAGAAAATAGAGATTTTCCAGGGTGGGGTGGGCCGTCACGGCCGCCTCCGGCGTGACGCGCCCGGAGAGGATGTCCCCGTAGTCAAAGGTGACCCGCTCCGACAGCCCCAGGGCCATATCCAGATTCCGGAGGGCCGCGTCCATGTCCACGCACAGGGTCCTGCTCCCGGAGCAGGCCAAAAATGAGCCGATGGCCGCGGTGCAGGCGGTCTTGCCGGTGCCTCCTTTACCGGAGGTGATAACGATAGCGGTACCCATATAACCCCCCATTAAGCATTATAATAGACGTGCGACATTTTTGCAACTGGATTTCAGATAATATCTTATACACTTTTCGGATATTTGCAGGAAAAGGATTCAAAAAATCCGGAAAAAGGATAATATCATGCAGGTTTTACAATCAAATCGTATCCGCTCACCGCAGCAGGGAGTTGTCGGTGTAGATGTCCAGAGAGGACATTTGGGAATCGGCAAAGTAGGCGTCCATCATATCCTTGGCGATGGAGATGAGGGCCGAGCCGGAGCCGCCCTTCTCCACCACCACGGCGATGGCGATCTGGGGGTCGTCGGCGGGGGCGTAGCAGACGAAGACGCCGTTGTTGACAGCGGAGTTGGAGGACTGGACGGTGCCGGTCTTGGCGGCCACGGGCACCTGGTAGTTGGCCAGGTAGGTGCCGGCGGTGCCGCTCTTGGCCACGGCCTTCATGCCCCGCTGGAGCACCGGGATGATGCCCTGGGGGTCCTCGATGGTGTAGCGGGAGGAGGGCTCCCGGCGCAGCAGGACGTCGGAATAGTCGAAGCTGGACACATTGCGCAGGACGGTCAGGTTGTTGAGGGTGCCGCCGTTGGCGATGGTGGACACGTAGTTGGCCATCTGGAGGGGCGTGAACTCGTTATAGCCCTGGCCGATGGCGGTGATCAGGTTATCGGCGGCGTACCAGCCGTCCCCGTCCCCGGCCTCCTTTTTCCGCTCCCGGGAGGCCACGTAGCCGGCCTTGTCGTTGAGCTCGATGCCCGTGCGCTGGCCGAAGCCGAAGAGCCGGGTGGCTTCCTCCATGCGGGTGATGCCCAGCTTGTCGCCCACGGAGAAGAAGAACACGTTGCAGGACTTCTCCAGGCCCCCCACCACGTTCAGGGGCCCGTGGTGGCCGGTGCACCGGGGCGTGTAGTGGTTCTCCGCGTACGCCATGTACCGGCCGGTGCAGTCGAAGGTGGTGTTGACGGAGATGATGCCGTTGGCCAGCCCCGCGTAGGCGGTCACCATCTTGAAGGTGGAGCCGGGGTTGTAGATGCCCTGGATGGCCCGGTTGGTCAGGGGCGATCCCACCGTGTCGGTGGACAGCTGGGCATAGTTGGTGTAATATTCCGCCGGGGCGTAGGAGGGATAGCTGGCCATGGCCAGCACCTCGCCGGTCTTCACGTCCACCATCACCGCCGCGCCGCCCCGGGCCAGCTCCGGCTCCTGATAGGCCTCGTTGGGCGGGGTCTCCTCAATGGCCTTCTGGATACGGTCGTCGTTGATCTCCGTGATTCTGGTCTCCAGCGCCGCCTCCGTGGCGGCCTGCAGGCCGATGTCGATGGTCAGAAAGACGCAGTTGCCGGCCCTGGCCTCGCTGTCGATGCGCACATCGTTGACCGCGCCCGAGGCGTCCCGGTAGACGGTCATCTTCCCGTCGGTGCCGTGGAGGTACCGCTCAAAGGCCGCCTCCACGCCGGACTGGCCGATCTGGGCGGTCAGGGGATAGCCCAGGGCCTTGTACGTATCGTTGTACTGGTCCCTGGTCACAGCGCCCACATAGCCCAGCAGGTGGGCGGCGTACTCGGTGTGATACTCCCGCACCGAGCGGGTGGAGATGGAGACGCTGGTCATGTTCTGCTCGGCGATGTAGCTCACCAGCTCGTCGGGCACGTCCTCGGCAAAGACGTAGTCGTTGGTCCGCACCGGGACGCGGATCTCCAGCTCCCAGCGCACGCCGATGATCCGCCGGGCGTCCTCGGCGGGGACGGTGTAGGGGATGGAGTAGTGCTCCCGCATCCAGCTGATGAGCTCGGTGGCAGTGAGGCCGGCGTTCTCCGCCTCCACGTCGATGTCCCGCTCGAAATAGTTGGTCAGCGAGTTCTTGAAGTAGGCGTAATACTCCTTCATCCAGCTGCGCTGAGTGGCGGAGGCGTAGGCGTCGAACTCAAAGGGGGCCGTCTTGGTGACGGGGAAGGTGTCCGTGTGGGCAATGCCCAGTTCGTCGGCCTTGTTGAGGAGCTTCAGCACCGTCCCGTTGGGATCCTCCTCGCTCAGGAGGGCCGAGCGGATCAGCGTCACGTCGTGTACCTCCCGGTCGGACACTAAGAGCGTGCCGTTCCGGTCCAGAATGGGGCCCCGGGCCGCCTTCACCGTGGTGGTGGTGGCGGTCAGCGTCCCGGAGGTGTCCATCAGCGCCTGCACGTCCAGCTTCTCGATGCGGTAGAGCGTCAGGGCATAGGCGGTCAGCAGCAGAGCCAGGACCAGGGCCATGGCCACGAGACGGGAGGATTTTACGTATTTTTCCATGTTGTCACCTCAATTGAACACGCGAGGGGCGGAGAGACCGCGCCCTCATCTGCCGGAGCCCGTCACCCGGAAGTAGAACCGGGAGAGGTAGTAAAGCGGCAGGGAGAAGATCAGCGAATACAGCGTTTGCTTCAGGCCCACGGCGGCGGAGAGGGCGATGGGCGCGCCGTTCAGCACCCACATGGACAGGACCTGATAGGCGGACGTCAGGACCAGCTCCAGGGCACAGCCCAGAAGGTAGGACGGGAAGCCCTGCACCAGGACGGTGTCGGAGAGAAGCCCGATGAGGATGCCCAGGAACGTCATGAGCAGGGTGAACTGCACGGTCAGCTGGTTGCAGGCCAGATCCATCATCATCCCGGCCAGGAGCCCGAAGACGCCGCCCTCCACCCGGCCGCAGAAGAAGGCAATGCCCGCCGCCGCCACGGGCAGCAGGAGGGGCTTCGTCCCCCACAGCTGCAGATGGGTGAAGACGGTGGACTGTAAAAGATAGAGCAAAATGAGATACGGCGCCAGGATCAGCGCCTTCACAAGGACGCCGTTTTTACGTCTCGTCATGGCCCCGCCTCCTTATTCGCTGACGGCGAAGTCGGTGATGACATAAATGTGCGTGAGGGCGTCGATATCGGCGGCCGGCTCCACGATGGCGTAGGGATCCAGGCCCGAGGAGCCCACGGCGATGCCGGAGACGGCGCCGATGACCAGCCCCGCCGGGTAGACCCCGCCGGAACCGGAGGTGATGACCGTGTTGCCGATGACCAGGCTGGCGGTGTCGCTGATGTAGGAGAGCTTCAGGTTCCCCTCCTTCATGAGGGCGAAGTCGCCGCCGGCCACCCCCGCCTCGCCGTTTTCATACATCTGCGCGCCCAGGCTCAGGGTGGTGTCGATGACGGTGGAGACCACGCAGGAGGCGGCGGAGACGCTTGTCACCTGGCCCACCAGATTGCCGTACTCGTCCACCACCGGGTCGTAGAGGGCGATGCCCGCGTCGGAGCCCTTGCTGGCGGTGAAGGAGGAGGAGAAGTTGGAGGCCGTCCAGCTGATCACCGTGGCCGGCTCCAGGGTCATCTCCTCGTGCCGCTCCACAAAGCCCAGGAGCGACCGGAGACGCCCGTTCTCCTCGCTGATCTCGGTGTATTCCCGGTAGTCCTGCTCCAGCTGGGCCACCCGCTTTTTCAGGGCGGCGTTCTCCGCCTCCAGCTCGTCGAAGCGGTACAGGTAGTCGTACACGTGCTCCAGCGAGCCCACAAGGCTGGTCAGCGCGGATTTCAGCGGCTTGAAAAACGGCTCGGACAGCATGGCGGCAAAGCCCGCGTTCCCGCCGGACAGAGCCACGGTGACCGCCGCCAGGACGGACACCAGCACGGCGGCCGCGCCGATGCGGAGCACTTTTTTGGAGATCAGATCCTTCAAACTCTCTCACCCTTTGAAAAAACGTTGTAGCCGGCCCGGCCCAGAAGTCCGGCCAGCGCCGCCACGGGCAGGCCCACCACGTTGAAGTAGTCGCCCCGGATGCCCTCGATCAGCATCCCGCCCAGGCCCTGGATGCCGTAGGCCCCGGCCTTGTCCAGAGGCTCCCCGGTGCCCACGTACCAGTCGATCTCGTCCTCCGACAGGGGGCGGAACCGCACCGCCGTGGTCACATGGGTCACATATTCCCGCCCGTCCCGCAGGACCGCCGCGGCGGTGATCACCCGGTGCTCCCGCCCGGAGAGGGCCCGGAGCATCCTGGCGGCTTCCTGTTCGTCAGCGGGCTTCCCCAGGGGACGCCCGTCCAGAAAAACCAGCGTGTCCGCCGCAATGACGATATCCCCGGCCCCAGCGGAGCGGGCCGCGTCCCGGCCCTTCATCAGCGCGATCTTCTCCACCGCCCGCCCCTCCGGCAGAGCCTCGTCAAAGGGCTCCTCGTGGGCGGACGGGCGCACCGTAAAGTCCCGGATCCCCATATTTTCCAGCAGCTCCCGCCTGCGCGGCGAGCCGGACGCAAGTATGATCATACGGCCTTCCTTTATCTTCAGATTGCCAAAAAACTCAAATTCAATATTTTTTCCGGCGACATGTGCGTCGGAAAAAATCCCTTTTGTCACGCAAGTGTGCCGCTTTGCGGTGCGCGCGGCGTGACGGCAGGGTGATTTACTATGAATTTCGCAAAATTCAGAGAAAATTGCCCGCACGTTCCCCCTTGGCATCGAAAGCCCGTCAGGGCTTTCGAGCCAGTCTCGTCCCGGATCCCCATATTTTCCAGCAGCTCCCGCCTGCGCGGCGAGCCGGACGCGAGTATGATCATACGGCCTTCCTTTATCTTGCGGAGACGCTCAGAATTTCCCCTCCGTGGTGGTGACGGGCTCGTAGGAGCCCAGCTCCAGGTAGCGCTCGCAGATCCGGGCGCACTCGTCGGCGTTCTCGGTGGTGAAGCACAGCCTCACGCCCCAGAGTCCGGCGTTCATATACTCCCGGCTGCGCCCGATGAGGTGGAGCTTCTGGGAGCTCCACAGGGTGCTGCGGCACTGGAAGCCCCGGGTGACGGGACACTCGAAGCCCTGCCCGTCCGGGAAGCTCACCGCCCCGTCGCAGGCGCACACGCCGGTCTTGGCCCGGATCAGGCACCCGGCGGTGTGCATCAGCGGCATCCGTCCGTAGACCACCAGCTCCGTGTCCAGATATTTCTTTATCCCCCGCACCCGCGCCGCGCTCAGATCCATGGCCAGGACGGCGGATCTCATTTTCAGGCTCAGCAGCACCGCCAGGGCGGCGGAGTTGCGCACGTTCAGGGCCGTGTCGCCCCGGACGGTGAAGCCCAGCCGGCGGGCGAAGACGATGTGGCCCAGGTTGGATACCGCCGCCTCCTCCACGCCCAGCTGGCGGGCCTTCAGCGCCAGCTCCGTGATCCGGCCCAGCTCGCTGTCGTAGATGACGGGCGGCAGCTGGGCGCAGACGGAGATGCGCCGGTCGCTGAGAAACGGCTCCAGCCGCCTGTCCCCCGACGCCGCCTCCTCCAGGGGCAGGTAGATCACCGGCGGGGCCAGCTCCAGAAGCCTCTGGGACAGCTGGGCGCATTTCAGCACCGACACCGTCAGCACCGGCGGTTCGGTGGGGGAGGGGTAGGGCGGCAGCTCCAGGGCGTCGCTCTCCGCCCGGGGCTCAAAGCCCCGGCGCTTTTGCAAAAGCTCCGCCAGAAGCCTGTCCCGGGCGGGGGCCAGCTCCCGGGGGTCTAAGTAGATCCCCTTCTGGATGCGGCAGGTGACCCCGTCGCAGACGAAGGGCGTGCCGCCGGTGTTGTAAAGCTCCGTTCTCAGCATGGCGGGGGTGGTCTCCGTGTGGAAGGCCAGCTCCGGCTGTCCCCCCTCGGCGGAGGCGGTGTTGCCGTCCTGATCCGTGGCGGTCAGCTTCACCGGCTGTTCCAGCCGGAGGTCCACGTCAAAGGTCACCTTCACCCGCTGAAATTCGTGGTTCAGATAATTTTTCCGGACGGCGGCGTAAAAGGGGGTGTCCCCCTCCGGCTCACGGCCCGCCGTCCCCATCATGCCGGTGAAATCCCCGCCGGTGAGATACCCGTCGGTAAAGCCCGCCGCCGGGAAGGACCCCTCCAAAAGCTCCAGATCCTCCCGGGGGGGCCGGCGCCCCGTGCCCAGGGCCCGGGAATAGACCCCGGTGACGGCGGCGGCATACTCGGGCCGGCGCTCCCGGCCGTCGATGCGCAGAGCGGCTGCGCCGGCCTCCGCCAGCGCCTCCAGATGCTCCAGAAGGCAGTTGTCCTTCATCCCCAGAGGGTGCTTCCCCTTCACCCCCGCCGGGAAGTCCTTCAGACACCAGTGGGGACAGGGGCCGGCCCCGTACCCGTGGAGGGCGAGGAGGAGGCACTGGCCCGCGAAGGGCGGGCACAGGGGGCCGTGTACGGCGTATTCGATCTCAATGGGGGCGTCCTTGCACAGCGCCGTCAGGGCGTCCAGCGACAGCTCCCGGGCCACGGCCACCCGTTTGACGCCCATGGCGGCGCACAGCCGCACCCCGTCGGCGTCGTGGATGCCCAGAGCCTCCCCGGCGTGGAGCGGCATGGAGGGGAGGGCCCGCCGCAGGGCCCAGATGAAGCCCATGTCGTTGACGATCAGGGCGTCCGCGCCCATCCGGCAGGCCCGCCGGGCGTTTTCCAGCGCCGGGGCCAGCCAGTCGTCGGAGGAGGGGAAGTCCAGACTCACGTAGACCTTCACGCCGCGCACCCGGGCAAATTCGCAGGCCCTGCCCAGCTCGTCCTCGGAGAGCTCGTATTTCTCCCGCTTGGACGAGGAGGAAAAGCTCAGATAGACCGCGTCCGCGCCGGACTGTACCGCCGCCGCCACGCCCTCGGCGCTTCCCGCCGGGGCCAGCAGTTCGATCTTCCCCGCCATGGCTCTCCCCCCTCTCTCTTTCTTCCATGTATGCACAGATAAAAGCATTATAGCACATTCGGCGCGGGATTTAAATCAATTTTGCAGAAATTTAATAAAAAATTCAGGGTCGCGCTCCGGACACAACATCTTGTGCGCGGCGGGGGGCGGCAAACGAAAAGTTGAAGATTTTTTGGCCTCCCGCACTTGTAACCGCGCCGCGTTTTTGCTATAATAATCATTTAGTAAAGAAAAACAGGAGAAGAGCGTCGTGTATGACAGATGGAATGTAAGAGGATATGACCGCGGCGAGGCCGTCCGGCTGTGCCGCCGGGGGCTGAATCCCATGGTGGCGGTGCTGTTGGCCTCCCGGGGGATCACGGACGCGGACGCGCTGTCGGACTGGCTGAGGGACGACCTGTCGGCGCTGTCCGACCCCCTGAGCTTTCAGGATATGGACAGGGCCCGCGACCGGGTGCGGCAGGCCCTGGAGCGGGGCGAGCATGTGGCCGTTTACGGGGACTACGACGTGGACGGCATCACCGCCAGCTGCCTGGTGGCGGACTATTTGAGAGGCCGGGGCCTTGTCTGCGACATATACATACCCCAGAGGCTGGAGGAGGGCTACGGCGTCAAGGCCGCCGCCCTGGACACCATCAAGGGCTGGGGATGCACCCTGGTCATCACGGTGGACTGCGGGATCACCGCCCTGGAGGAGGCGGCGTACGCCGCCGGGATCGGGCTGGATCTGGTGATCACCGACCACCACCGGTGCGGGGAGACGGTCCCCGCCGCCCTGGCGGCGGTGGACCCCATGCGGCCCGACTGCCGCTCCGCCTCCAAAAATCTGGCCGGGGTGGGCGTGGCCTTCAAGCTCATCTGCGCCGTGGAGGGGCCGGGGAGCGAGGAAAAGCTTCTGGACCGGTACGGCGACCTGGTGGCCGCCGGCACCGTGGCCGACGTGATGCCCGTCACCGGGGAGAACCGGGTGCTGATCAAACGGGGCCTTCAGCGCATGTACCGGGGCGAGCGCCCGGGCTTTTTAGAGCTGCGGGCCGCCTCGGGCCTGGACAACAGGCCGCCCACCGTCTCCAATGTGGGCTTCGCCATCGCCCCGCGCGTCAACGCGGCGGGCCGTCTGGGCTCCACCGCCACCGCCGTGGAGCTGCTGCTGACCCGTGACCGGCGCCGCGCCTCCGTCCTGGCCGACGAGCTGTGCGCCCTGAACCGGGAGCGCCAGCGGATCGAGAGCGGCATGTTCCATGAGGCCCTGGCCATGCTGGAATCGTTCCCCGACAGGACAAAGCCCATCGTCCTGGCCTCGGACACCTGGCATCAGGGGGTCTGCGGCATCGTGGCCAGCCGGATATCCGAAAAATTCAACGTCCCCGCCGTCATGATCTCCGTCAAGGACGGGGTGGGCCGGGGCTCCTGCCGGAGCGTGGAGGGCTTCAACCTCTACGACGCCCTCTCCCGGTGCCGGGACGTGCTTCTGGGCTTCGGCGGCCACGAGATGGCCGCCGGCCTCACCGTCAGCCGGGAGAACATCGGCGCGCTGCGGGAGGCCCTGGGGAGGCTCTACGAGGGCGCCGCCGCGCCGGAGCGGGTGCTGAACGTGGACTTTGAGGTGATCAAGCCGGAGCTTCTGAGCCTTGCCAACGTGGAGGCGCTGGACAGCATGGAGCCCTACGGCGCCGGCAACCCCACGCCCGTGCTGTGTATGCGGGACGCCGTGGTCGAGAACGTGGCCGCCCTCTCGGAGGGCAGGCACACCAAGCTTTGGCTCCGGAAGGGCGGCGCGGTCTTCGAGGCCCTCTTCTTCTCCCGGCGGCCGGAGGAGCTGGGCGTCCGGGCCGGGGACAGGGTGGACGCCGCCTTTACCCCCCAGATCAACGAGTTCCGGGGCCGCCGCACCGTCCAGCTGAGCCTGGACGATATCCGGCCGTAAAATCTTAATTCTTTTCCCGCAGGTGGATCATCATATGGAAAATCCAGACAAAACCGAAATCACCGCCCCTGAGCAGGACGAAAAGACCGCCGATACGCGGGACCTGTGCGAGCGGGAATACGCCCGGCTGGAGGCCGCCATCCGGCAGGGGACGCAGATCAAAAGCACCGGGCGGATCCGGGCCGCCTATGAGTACGCCCGGGAGGTCCACGGCGATCAGCTGCGCAAGGATGGCAGCCCCTACATCACCCACCCCCTGGCCGCCGCCGTGATCGTGGCGGAGATGGGCCTGGACGAGGAGTCCGTCATCGCCGCCCTGCTGCATGACGTGATCGAGGACACCCCCGCCACCCACGAGGACGTGGCCCGGCGCTTTGGGGAGAGCGTGGCGGACATCGTGGAGGGCGTCACGAAGCTGACCAAGATGCGCTACACCTCCAAGGAGGAGGAGCAGATGGAGAACCTCCGGAAGATGCTCCTGGCCATGGCCAGGGACATCCGGGTGGTGCTCATCAAGATGGCCGACCGGCTCCACAACATGCGTACCATGGAGTACCAGTCCGCCCCCAAGCAGCTGGAGAAGTCCCGGGAGACCATGGAGATCTACGCCCCCATCGCCCACAGGCTGGGGATGCAGAAGATCAAGCTGGAGCTGGAGGACCTGTCCCTTCTCTATCTGGACCCCGTGGGCTACCACGAGATCGAGACGGCCCTTCGGGAGCGGGAGGAGCGCAACGCCGGCTTCATGGAGCGCACCGAGAAGGCCATCCGCGCCCGTATGGACGAGGCGGGCATCACCTGCGGCGTCCAGTCCCGCACCAAGGACATCTACTCCATCTACCGGAAAATGTTCGGAAAATCCATGGAATTTGACGAGATCATGGACATCTACGCCTTCCGGGTCATCGTGGACGATATCGCCGACTGCTACAACGTCTTAGGGTGCATCCACGAGCTCTACAAGCCCGTTCCCGGGCGGTTCAAGGACTATATCGGCACCCCCAAGCCCAATATGTACCAGTCCCTCCACACCACCGTCATCGGCACCGAGGGCATCCCCTTCGAGGTGCAGATCCGCACCTGGGAGATGCACCGCACCGCCGAGTACGGCATCGCCGCCCACTGGAAATACAAGGACGGCATCGTGGGCCGGGGCGACGAGGAGAAATTCGCCTGGATCCGCAACCTTCTGGAGACCCAGGAGGACTCCGACGCCCAGGATTTCATCTCCAATCTGAAGGTGGATATGTTCGCCGACGAGGTGTTTGTCTTCACCCCCCACGGGGACGTGAAGAGCCTGCCCGCCGGGGCCACGCCCATCGACTTCGCCTACTCCATCCACTCCGCCATCGGCAACCGCATGACCTGCGCCAAGGTCAACGGGCGCATCGTGCCCTTCTCCCATGTCCTGCAAAACGGCGACGTGGTGGAGGTCATCACCTCCAGCACCTCCCGGGGGCCCAGCCGGGACTGGCTGAATCTGGTCAAATCCTCCGAGGCCCGCAACAAGATCCGCCAGTGGTTCAAGCGGGAGCGCCGGGAGGAGAACATCGTCACCGGAAAGGCCGCCTTCGAGGCGGAGATGCGCCGCCAGGCGGTGCCGCTGTCCGTCCTCAGCGACGAGCGGGCCCTGCCCAGGATTTTGGAGCGGATCTCCGTCTCCGCCCTGGACGATATGTACGCCTCCATCGGCTACGGCGGCCTCAGCGCCCAGAAGACCGTCAACAACATCAAGGACGAGATGCGCCAGATCGAGCGCACCGCCAAGAAGATGGGCGTCAATCCCGTCTGGGCCAGCCAGGACACCCGGGACGGCAAGGCCGTCAACGGCATCGTGGTGGAGGGGATCGATAACTGCCTGGTCAAATTCTCCCACTGCTGTATGCCCGTGCCGGGGGACGAGATCGTGGGCTTCATCACAAGGGGCTACGGCGTCTCCGTCCACAGGACGGACTGCCGGAATTACGAGGCCTCCGCCGAGCGGGAGGAGGAGCGGGACAGGTGGATCCGCGTCCACTGGGCGCCCGGGGAGGACGACCTCTACCAGACGGCCCTGGCCATCAACGCCGTCGACCGGGACGGCCTGGTGATGGACATCGCCACGGTCTTAAGCTCTTTGAAGGTGAAGGTGGACGCCCTCACCGCCCGCAACGCCCCCGGCGGCGCGGCCAACGTCTATATCACCATCCGCGTCCACGACAAGGCGGAGCTTGGCGCGGCCATGACGAAGCTTATGAATGTGAGAAGCGTGAAGGAAGTCAAGAGACAAGGGAATTAAGCCTCGCCCCGGCGGGGGTTCCGCCCTTATAAGGGCGGGGAAAACTTACTTTCTCCTCTTTTGTGTTGACAAAAGAGGAGAAAAACAATAGGGCGGAAATCGCGGTCCGTCCCACTCATCACCGCGCGCCTTTGTTACGAATGGTCTCTGCGTTTAACCCGCTTAGCCGCTCACCGCTCTATTATTAAAGCCACAGCTCCTATTTCACCCGCGCTGGCGCGGCGGGTAACGTGCGGTTTCTGTAGGGGCCAGAGACCCGCTCGGCCCATGTATCGACTTCCCGATGCATTCATAACAACGGCCGTACGGGCCGGACACTGGCCGGCCCGCCGTCATACGCAACGGCCTTCGAATTGCACCTTATTTCGTTCAACGCACCCGTAGGGGCGGCCGTCCCCGGCCGCTCGCCCCGGTCAACCGCTGGGCTGTCAATCATCGGCGCGCTTTCGGAAATAGGTGGACATCTTGAAACATTTTCCTTTGTGTGCTATAATTTCGGCATGACCAAAGAGAGCGGCAAATCGGGCGGCGGTCCACCAAATTTCCGTAAACCCATCGTACAACCTTGTAGGGGCCGCCTCTCCAGGCGGCCCGACGGACCCCGAATTTCTCCCCCGCCCCATTAAAAAGGTTGCGGCTTCGCCGCTTATTTGATTGGCGGGCCGCCGGCGTCCTCGCGCGAGCCGCTTAACCTCGGGCTCCAAGTATTCGCCCTCAGGCGCTGGCTCGGCTCGTCCTTTCCCCATCGGGCAACGGCCCGACGGGGACCCCAATGCGGCCCCTACGGCGGTGAACGATGGAATTTCGGAAATTTGATACACGGGCCGGCCGGGTGTCCGGCCCGTACGGGGATAGACGCTGCGCTGAAAATTACCACACGATAACAGGCCGGCAGCGCGGCCCTGCGTAGGAGCAGGGGCTTTGGCAAGTGCCGGGGTGAGCGGCTAAGCGGGTTAGACGCTGAGACAATGCGGGGCCCCCATCGGGCTGTCGCCCGATGGGGAAAGGAGGAGCGAACCGTGCGCCTGAGGGCGAATACTTGGAGCCCGAGGTTAAGCCGGTTCCGCGACGACGCTCCCGCGCGGATATGAGTGGGACCATGGGTATCGACCATTGCCGCAGGAGCCGAACCGCCGAAACGGAGCGCCGGGCCAAGATATCTGCCAGGCCCAAAAATTGCTTTTCTCTTCTTTGAGGCTTTCTTCTCTTTTGTCAACACAAAAGAGAAGAAAGCGTATTTTCCCCGCCCCTTTAAGGGCGGAATCCCCGCCGGGGTAAGGGCGGAAATCTTATAAGAGCCCGCCGGCTCAGGAGGTATTTTATGCGCGCGGTCGTCACACGGGTATCCTCCGCCTCGGTCGCCATCGACGGGGCGGTGACAGCGGAGATCAAGAAGGGCTTTTTGGTGCTTCTCGGCGTCCACAAGGACGACACGGAGGCCGACGCTAAGAGGCTGGCGGACAGGGTCTGCGGCCTGCGGGTCTTTGAGGACGGCGAGGGGAAGATGAATCTGAACCTGGCCGCCGCGGGGGGCGGTATTTTGTGTGTCTCCCAATTCACCCTCTTCGCGGACACGAAAAGCCGCCGTCCCGGCTTCACCGACGCGGCCAGGCCGGAGAAGGCAATACCGCTCTACGAGCTCTTTATGGCGGAGTGCCGGGAGCGGGGCTTCCCTGTGGAGCACGGTGTCTTCGGGGCGGACATGCGGGTGACGTCCGTCAACGACGGGCCTGTCACCATCCTGCTGGACACCGGGGAAGCCGCGCGATAAAAATCTACGCAAAATACGCAAAATATGAAGGGGAAATTGAATATGCTGATCAAATGCCTGCCAGTGGGCCACATCGAGGCCAACTGCTACGTGGCGGCCGACGAGAACACCTTGGAGTGCGCCGTCATCGACCCCGGCGACGAGTTCAACACCATCATGGACTATCTGGAGGAGACGAAGCTTACGGTGCGGGCCATTTTCCTGACCCACGGCCACTACGACCACACCGGGGCCGCCCGGGCGCTGGCGGAGGAGACGGGCGCGCCCATCTTCATCCACAGAGCCGACGTCACCGACGACCCCTATGAGTCCTACCGCTATTGCGCCCCGGAGGGGACCAGATTCTACGCCGACGGGGATACCGTCACCGTGGGGTCCCTGCGCTTTCGCGTCATGGAGACGCCGGGCCACTCCCCGGGGAGCGTGACCCTCAAGTGCCAGGACGCCCTCTTTACCGGGGACACCCTTTTTGAGGGCAGCTGCGGCCGGACGGACCTGCCGGGGGGAGACATGGAGCAGCTGATGGCCTCTCTGCGCCGCCTGGGGGATATCCCCGGCAATTACGAGGTCTACCCCGGCCATATGGATCAGACGACCCTGGACATCGAGAAGGCCAACAACTACTACCTGAGGTACGCGAAGGGATTATGAAGCTTTATCTTGAAGGCCACGACTACCGCTACGCCGTGGAGCAGATCATGCTGGCGCTGTTCCCCGCCGCCCGCCCGGAATATCCCGAGACGGAGCCGGGGCCGGGGGAGGATTACGCCCGGGTGACCCTGACGGAGGATCCGGCCCGGTGTCGGGTGACGCTCCGGGTGAACGGGGCCGCGGCCCAGGCGTCGCAAACGGGCGACACCGCCCGGTTCGGCGAAAAACAGGAGCGGGACCGGGAGGCCCAGCGGATCATCAAGCTGGCCTTCTACCACGCGGCCATGGCGCTGACGGAGGAGCGGCCCGTCTGGGGCGCGCTGACGGGGATCCGCCCCGGCACCATCATGACGCGGCTTCTGGAAAAGGGCCTTAAGGACCGGGAGGCCGTGGAGACCTTCTCCCGGGACTATTTCGTGGCCCCGGAGCGGGCGGAGCTGTGCCTTTCCACGGCCCGGGCCTCCTTAAAGGTGGAAAGGGAGCTGGGGCCGCGGGACATCGCCCTCTACGTGGGCATCCCGTTCTGCCCCACCCGGTGCGCCTACTGCTCCTTTGTCTCCCAGAGCGTGGAGAAGTCCATGAAGCTGATCCCCGCCTTCCTGGAGGCCCTGCACCGGGAGATCGTAGAGACGGCGAGGGTCGCGCGGGCGCTTTCCTTACGCGTCGTGGCCGTCTACATCGGCGGGGGCACGCCCACCACCCTTTCGGCGGAGGATCTGGGGCGGCTGCTGGCCTGGCTTCGGGAGGAATTTGACCTTACGGCGGCGCGGGAATTTTGCGTGGAGGCGGGGCGGCCCGACACCATCACAGCGGAGAAGCTCCGGGCCCTCCAGGGCGTCACCCGTCTGAGCATCAACCCCCAGTCCATGTCGGATCAGGTGCTCCGGGCCATCGGGAGAAATCACACGGCGGAGGATATCCGGCGCGCTTACGCCCTGGCCAGGGAGCTGACCCCCTGTCAGATCAATATGGATCTCATCGCCGGCCTGCCGGCGGACACGCCCGAGGGCTTTGCCCGGACGCTGGACGAGGTTATCTCGATGGCCCCGGAGAATGTGACGGTCCACACCCTGGCCCTGAAAAAGGGCTCCAGGATCACCGAGGAGGACACGGCCCGGCCCGGAAAACGGGAGGTGGGCCTGATGCTGGACGCGGCCCGGGAGAAGCTGACGGGGGCGGGTTACCGGCCCTTCTACCTCTACCGGCAAAAGTTCATGTCCGGCGGGTTTGAGAACGTGGGCTGGGCCAAAGAAGGCACGGAGAGCCTCTACAACATCCTCATCATGGAGGAGCTGTGTACCATCCTGGCCATGGGCGGCGGCGGCTCCACCAAGCTGGTGGACCGGGCCTCCGGGCGCATCGAGCGGATATTCGACCCCAAATATCCCAAGGAATACATCGAAAACCAGGAGAAGGTCCTGGGGGACAAGGCGAAAATCACCGCCTTTTATCAGGAGACGGAGGGAGAGACGTAAATGGCGTACATCATCGAAAGCATCAATGAGCGTGTCAGGACAGACCCGGCGGGCTTTGTGGCGGAGGCGGACAGGGCGTATTTTCAGCGGGTAAAAACGGCGGCGGATATGATCTGTGAGAACCTGCCCGTCTGCCCCATCGTGCTGCTCTCCGGCCCCTCCGGGGCGGGGAAGACCACCACCGCCAAAAACATCGAGACGGAGCTGGAGCGCCGGGGCATCAACACCCACACCATCTCCATGGACAACTATTTTAACACCCTGGATCTGCGCACCTGTCCGCGCACGCCGGAGGGGGAGATCGACTTCGAGTCCCCCAGGCTCATGGACATGGAGCTGCTCAACGAGCACTTCGCCGCCCTGGCCCAGGGCCGGGAGATCCGGGTGCCCTATTTCATGTTCGCCCGCCAGAAGCGCTCCGCCAGCCGGTTCACCCGTCTGCGGCTCGAGCCCAACGAGGTGGCTATCTTCGAGGGCATCCACGCCCTCAACGACGACATCACCGACAGGAACCCCGGCGCCTTCGGCCTCTACATCGCCGCCGTGTCGGAGATCGTCTTCCCCGATGGGGCCGTCTTTAAGCCGGAGTGGGTGCGCCTGGTGCGCCGGGTGGTCCGGGATAACAACTTCCGGGGCGCCGACGCGGAGTACACCCTGTCTTTGTGGAGCAACGTCATGCGCGGGGAGCGGGAACATATCACCCCCTATATCCCCAAGGCGCGGCTGAAGCTGGACTCCTCCCTGGAGTACGAGATGAGCGTCCTGGCCCCCCTGGCCCTGCCGCTGCTGCGGGACCTGACCGCCGGGAAGCCCGGCTTTGAGGAGGTGCGGCAAATTATCCCCCTTCTGGAGCGCTTCGAGCCTTTGAGCGAGCGCTTCGTTCCCGCCACCAGCCTTCTGCGGGAGTTCATCGGCGGGGGCGTCTACACCTACTGAACCTGCCAAACCAAAATCTGAGTATATTATAGCACTATAAAAAGTACTTGTCAAGTACTTTTTAAAAGTAATCTTAATTATTTTTCAGGACCGTCCCACGGGGCGGCCTGTTTTTTTGGAGCAGGGGGATTTTATGAAAAGTGTTAAAAAGTTGTCAATTTCAGAGGGGGAGGAACGGGCAAAAAGACGAAAAAAACATATAAATGTCCTGATTTTAACTTGCGGAGGGGCGCGTGGATGTGTTATACTGAAAAAAGTCAAATATTATAAATTGACAATTGGCAAAGGGTCAATCAGAAATGGGAGGGAAGGAATGTGAAAAAACCCAAGCTCCATGGCGTCCACGTTCCCCACAGGAAGAACACGGCGGGGCTTGCCCCGGTGAGAATGCCGGTGCCGGCGTCGGTGACGATCCCGATGTCCATGCACATCGGCGCTCCCGCCGTTCCGGCGGTGAAGGTGGGCGACACGGTGAAGGTGGGACAGCTCATCGCCACCCCCGGCGGCTTCGTCTCCTCACCCGTCTACGCCAGCGTATCCGGCAAGGTGAAGAGGATCGACGACATGCTCATGTCCTCCGGGCGGTTCATGAAGGCTGTCACCATCGAGTCCGACGGCGAACAGGCCGTCTTTGAGGGCGTGAAGCCCCCGGAGGTCAGCGACCTGGCGTCCTTTTTGAACGCCGTCCGGGACAGCGGCGTGGTGGGCCTCGGCGGCGCGGGCTTCCCCACGGCGGTGAAGCTCAGCGTCAAGGACTTGAAGCAGGTGGAGGCCGTGGTCGTCAACGGCGCGGAGTGCGAGCCCTATGTGACCAGCGACACCCGCACCATGCTGGACGACGCCGCCTGGATCGGCAAGGGCATCGGGCTTTTGCAAAAGTACATGCAGGTGCCCAGAGTGGTCATCGGCATCGAGAACAACAAGCCCGAGTGCGTCAAAACCATGAAAGAGATGGCCGCCGGCATGAAGGGCGTGGAGGTCATGGCCCTGCCGCCCCTGTACCCCCAGGGCGGCGAGAAGGTGCTCATTTACAACACCACGGGCCGGATCGTCCCGGAGGGCAAGCTGCCCCTGGACGTGGGGGCCATCGTCATCAACTGCACCACCCTGGCGGCCATCGCCAAGTACATAGAGACGGGGATGCCCTTAGTTGAGAAGGTGGTCACGGTGGACGGCTCTGCGGTGGCGGAGCCCAAGAACGTCATCGCCCCCATCGGCGCCTCCATGCAGTCGCTTTTCGATTTCTGCGGCGGCTTCAAGAGCGAGGCCCGGAAGGTGCTCTACGGCGGGCCCATGATGGGCATCGCGGTACCCAATACGGATTTCCCGGTGATGAAGAACACCAACGCCATTCTGGCCTTCGCCGAGGCCGAGGCGGTGCTGCCGGAGCCCACGGCGTGCATCCGGTGCGGCCGGTGCGTGGACGCCTGCCCCCTGAATCTGATGCCGGCGGCCATCGAGGCGGCCTACAACAAGCGGAATGTGGATAAGCTCCGCGCCCTCCACGCCAACCTGTGCATGGAGTGCGGGTGCTGCTCCTTCGCCTGTCCCGCCAAGCGGATGCTGGTGCAGACCAATAAGCTGGCCAAGGGCCTCATCGCGGCGGACAACGCCCAAAAGAAGGCCGAGGCGGAGAAAAAGGCCCGGGAGGCCGAGGAAAAAGCCAAAAAGGAGGCGGCGGTAAAATGAATGAACTGAGAGTAAGCGTATCGCCCCACCTGAGAGGGACGAGGACCACGCAGAACATCATGCTGGACGTGCTCATCGCCCTGTGTCCGGCCTTCATCGCCTCCGTGGTCCTGTTCGGCTGGCGGTGCATCCTCCTGACGGCGGTATCCGCCGCGGCGTGCGCGGCCTGCGAGTATATCTGGGAAAAGCTGATGAAGCAGCCCATTACGGTGGGGGATCTGTCCGCCGTGGTCACGGGCGTGCTCTTAGCCTTCAACGTCCCCGCGTCCATGCCTGTCTGGGAGCTTCTGGTGGGCGACGTGGTGGCCATCATCTGCGTGAAGATGCTCTTCGGCGGCATCGGGTGCAACTTCGTCAATCCAGCCCTGGTGGGCCGGGTGGTGATGTTCTTCTCCTTCACCGGGGACATGACCAATTACACCTACCCCCGGGTGAGCTTCGGCCCCGCCATCGACGCCCTGTCCTCCGCCACGCCTCTGGCCGCCATCAAGGCCGGTCAGCTGGACTGGAACGCCCTCGGGAGGCTGCTCCTGGGCGTCCACGGCGGCGTGCTGGGCGAGACCTGCGCCGTGGCCCTCATCGCCGGCGGCGTGTACCTGTGCGCGCGGAAGGTGATCAAGCCCATCATCCCCCTGGCCTACATCGGCTCCACACTGCTCTTCGGGTGGATCTTCGGCTCCCCCCAGCCGGTGCTGGCCGTCTTCTCCGGGGGCCTGATGCTGGGCGCCATCTTCATGGCCACGGATTACGTGACCAGCCCCACCACCAACCTGGGCAAGCTCATTTTTGGCCTGGGGTGTGGGCTTTTGACCGCCATGATGCGCTGTTTTGCCAGCTCCGCCGGGGCGGTCACCTTCTCCATACTTCTTATGAACCTTGTGGTGCCGTACATCAACGACCTGACGGCCCCCAAGCCCTTTGGAGGTGTTGAGACAAAATGAGTAAAGAGTCCTTCAACGAGTACATAAAGCCGGCGCTGGTGCTGGTGGTCATCTGCCTGGTGGTTTCCTTCCTCCTGGCCTTCACCAACTCCAAGACGGCTCCGGTGGTGGCGGAGAACGCCCGGATCGAGGCCGAGCGCACCCGCCAGGAGGTCCTGCCCGGCTCCGGTACCTTCACCGAGCTGGACGTCTCCGCCGTCCCGGGCGTGGAGACGGCCTTCCGGGACGACGGCGGCGCGGGCTATGTGGCCACCGCCGGGTATAAGGGCTACGGCGGCATCGTCACCGTCACCGTGGGCCTGAATAACGACGGCCAGGTGGTGGGCATCTCCGCCAACGTCCAGAGCGAGACGCCCAACGTGGGCTCCAAGGCCGGACAGGAGAGCTACCTTGCCAAGTACATGGGCCTTTCCGGGACGGCGGCCGGCGTGGACACCATCACCAACGCCACCTACTCCAGCACCGCCGTGCGCACGGGCGTCACGGACATTCTGGAGTCCTTCGATTCCATCAAGGGGGCGAGCGCGAAATGAAAGCTAAAATGAAGATCCTCTTAAACGGCATATTCAAGGAGAACCCCGTCCTGATCCTGGCCCTGGGGTGCTGTTCGGTGCTGGCGGTGTCCGTCAGCGTATCCGGCGGCCTGGGCATGGGGCTGGCGCTGACCTTCGTGCTGGTCTGCTCCAACGTGGTCATCTCGCTTCTGCGGAACATCATCCCCTCCAAGGTGCGCATCCCCTGCTACATCGTGGTCATCGCCGCCTTCGTGACGCTGGTGGAGATGGTGATGGAGGCGTATCTGAAATCCCTCTACGACTCCCTGGGCGTGTTCCTGTCGCTCATCGTGGTCAACTGCATCGTCCTGGGCCGGGCGGAGATGTTTGCCAGCAAGCACTCGGTGGCGGACAGCTTCTTTGACGGGCTGGGCATGGGCATCGGCTACACCATGGTCATCACCGCCATGTCTGTGGTCCGGGAGCTGTTCGGCGCGGGGACGCTCTTCGGCGTCCGCATCATCCCGGAGGGGTATCAGCTGGGGATCCTGACCCAGGCCCCCGGCGGGTTCTTCCTCTTCGGGTGCGCTATCGCCATCTTAGTGGCGGCTATGGCCAAGCACGGGAAGAAGTTCGAGCCCAAGATGGGCTGTGACGGCAACTGCGCCGCCTGCCACTCAAGCTGTGAAGACCGGAAGGAGGCTGAAGCGAAATGAGCAAGATCTTCCTCATTCTTTTCACCCTTGTTTTCACCGAGAACTACGTCCTGGTGCAGTTTCTGGGCATCTGCCCGTTTTTGGGCGTCAGCCAGAAGCTCTCCTCCTGCGTGGGCATGTCCGGGGCGGTCATCTTTGTCATGACCCTGGCCAGCGCCGTCACCTGGGTCATCTACAACACGCTGATGGTGGCCTTCGGGCTGGAGTTCATGCGCACCATCATCTTCATCTTAGTGATCGCCGCCCTGGTCCAGCTGGTGGAGATCACCCTGAAGAAGTATATGCCGCCCCTCTACAAGGCCCTGGGCGTGTATCTGCCGCTGATCACCACCAACTGCGCGGTGCTGGCGGTGACGATCCTCAATATCGACGAGAGCTACAACTTCCTGGAGTCCTGCGTCTCCGGCTTCTCCGCCGGCCTGGGGTTCTCCGTGGCGCTGATCCTCTTCTGCGGCGTGCGCAAGGCCCTGGAGCGGGCCAAGCCCCCCAAGTGCTTCGAGGGCCTGCCCATCTCCCTGGTGGCGGCGGCCTTCACCAGCATGACCTTCATGGGCTTCACGGGCATGGCCGAGAACATGTTCGGCGGTTAAGGGGAGGTACGGAAGATGACTGCTATTTTGAACGCCGTCTGGGTACTGGCGGCTATCGGGCTTGTCTGCGGCGTCCTGCTGGTGCTGGCGGCCAAGTTCATGCATGTGCCCGTGGATGAGAAATTCCCCAAGATCCGGGAGTGCCTGCCCGGGGCCAACTGCGGCGCCTGCGGGTACGCCGGGTGCGACGGCTACGCCACGGCCCTGGCCTCCGGCGAGGAGAACAAGATCAACAAGTGCGTGGCCGGCGGAGACGCGGTGGCCAAGGCCCTGGCCGCGGCCACGGGGGCCCAGTTTGAGGATGTCATCGAGCAGGTGGCCATCGTGCGCTGCTCCGGCGACTGCAACACCGTGAAAAACAAGCTGGAGTACCAGGGCCTCAGCTCCTGCGCGGCGGCGAAGCTCCTCTACGGCGGGCCGGAGGCCTGCGTCTACGGGTGCATAGGCCTTGGCGACTGCGAGAAGGTGTGTCCCGAGCACGCCATCCGGGTGGTGGACGGCCTGGCCCGCGTCAATTACAAGGCCTGCATCGGCTGCGGCATGTGCGTGCGCACCTGCCCCAACCAGGTGATCACTCTGATGCCCGACGTGGAGCGGGTCATCGTGGGCTGTTCCAACCGCGAGAAGGGCGCCAACACCAGGAAGGAGTGCGCCAAGGGGTGCATCGGATGCCGCAAATGCGAAAAGGAGTGCCCCGCCGGGGCCATTACGGTGGTTGACAATCTTTCACAAATCGATTATGATAAGTGCGTCGACTGCGGCCACTGTCAGGACGTGTGCCCCGTGGGATGCGTCCACTTCCGGGATTTCCGGGGAGCCCACAATTCCCCGGAGGGAACGAGGTAATCGCACAAAAGCCGCCAGGGTCGACGCTTTGGCGGCTTTTCTTATGACCGGCGTCGGAACAGGGAGGGTATTATGCGCTTTACGAAAATGCAGGGAGCGGGAAACGATTTCGTGCTCATTGAAAATCTGGACGGGAGCATCGACCCGGCCGACTATCCGCGTCTGGCGGCCAGACTCTGCCACCGGCGGCTGTCCATCGGGGCCGACGGGCTGATGATCTTAGAGCCGCCCAGGGCCGGCGGGGACGTGCGCATGGCGTTTTTCAACAGCGACGGCTCCGTGGGGGAGATGTGCGGCAACGGGGCCAGATGTATCTCCCGCTGCGCCATCGAGCGGGGCTTCGGCCGGGGCGGGGAGGTCAGGATCGAGACTACCGCCGGCCTTGTGACGGGAAGATGCGTCTCCAAACGGATGTACACCGTGCGCCTCAACGACCCCTCCGTCATCGACCTTCACCGGACGGTGGAGGCCGGCGGGGCCGCATACGACTGCGCGTACCTGGAGCTGGGGGATCCCGGCATCCCCCACTGCGTGGTGCCCCTGGACAACTGGCGGGACCTGCCGGAGGAGGCGCTTCGGGAGCTGTGCCGGGAGATCCGGTGGTTCAAGGGCTTCCCCAAGGGGGCCAACGTGACGGTCTGCCGGGTGGACGGGGAGAACTCCGTGGACGCCCGGACCTTTGAGCGAGGGGTGGAGGACTTCACCCTGGCCTGCGGCACCGGCTGCGGCTCCACCGTCACGGCGCTGACACTGAGAGGGCTGGTTTCCGGGGTCAATACCCGCATCGCCATGCCCGGGGGCGTGCTGTACGTCACCGTCACGGCGGCGGGGGACTCCGCCCATGACATCCTCCTCACCGGCCCCACCACCGTCGTGGCGGCGGGGGAGGTGCTGGACGAGGAGCTTTCGTGAACCGTTCCGCCAGCGCATAATAAATAATAAAAAGAGGGCTTGGTAAACCAAGTCCTCTTTCCGCTTGTAAAAAAACTCCAGTTCAATATTTTTCCCGGCGACATGTGCGTCGGGAAAAATCCCTTTTGTCACGCAAGTGTGCCGCTTTGCGGCGCGCGCGGCGTGACGGCAGAGGGAAATTTCTGAATTTCGCAAAATTCAGAAATTTCCCCCGCACGTTCCCTTTGTCGGAAAAAGCCCCTCAGGGCTTTTTCCCGACAGTCGGGGGCTATCGCAGGAACATCACCGGGCGGGGGCGCATCTTGATGCCGGAGACGATGCCCATGGCGGCGTAGAGGGTGACGATGGAGGAGCCGCCGTAGCTGAAGAAGGGGAGCGTCAGGCCGATGACCGGGGCCACGCCGATGCACATGCCGATGTTCTCCAGCATCTGAAAGGCCACCATGGCGGCGATGCCGATACAGCACAGCGCGCCCAGGCGGCTCTGGGAGCGCAGGCCCACATACACGCACCGGACGGTGATGGCGGTGAGCAGGAGCACCACGGCCGCGCAGCCCACCACGCCGAATTCCTCGCCGGCCACGGAGAAGATGAAATCGGAGCTCTGGAGGGGGATATAGCCGGCCTGGGTCTGGGGGCCCTTGTAGAGGCCCCGGCCGAAAGCGCCGCCGGTGGCGATGGCGATCTTGGTCAGATTCGTCTGCCAGGTGACGCCCTGGCCCGTGGGGTCGATCTGGGAGGGGATGAAGATAGCCAGGATGCGGGTGCGGTAGTTGTCCGTCAGGAAGTAGTACCAGATATAGGGGGCCAGCAGGATCAGGAACGCCGCCCCTCCGGCCGCCCAGTAGAGCTTGATCCCGGCGGAGAAGATCATGACGATGAAGACGAAGAGGTACACCAGCGCGGAGCCTGTGTCGCCTGACACCACCACGATGAGGCCGAAATGGGCCATCAGCAGCGCGCCCAGGGCGATGATGCTCAGGGGCCTGTCCAGGGTCCCGGCCTCCTTGTATTTGCTCATGAGGTAGGCCATGGTGATGATGAAGCTGATCTTAACGAACTCCGCCGGCTGGATGCCGATGCCGGCGAAGCGGATCCACGCCTTGTTGCCGCCGCGGGTGTCGCCCAGCCATTGGAGGGAGAGGATCAGCAGCAGGCCCACCACGGTGAGGAAGCGCCAGCGGGAGGCCAGGATGTCGATGTCCACCAGGGAGAAGAGGAAGTAGAGAAAGAGCCCGATGACGAGCGCGCCGATCTGGACGTAGAGGGAGCGCAGGGAGCCGGTGTACCGGATGGCGCTGGAGATCATCACCATGCCGTAAACGGTGGACAGGAGACAGAGCGCCAGGAGAAACGTGTCCGAGCGCTTGAAATACCTTTTCGCGGAGTCGAGAAATTTTTTCACGTCATTCACCAGTCGGAGAGAGTAAGTTAGAGCTATACACAATCATTCTACCACATTCCGGCGGAAAGGTAAAGCGGGTCAAGAGAAAAAATGCGCAGTTTTAAGGGATCTCCCCGGCGGGGAGATCCCTTTTTTTTGATTAAATTGACCGTCAGGCCGTCATTATTGGATGGCGGCTGTCAGCGCGTCCACGTATGTCTTCAGCGCCTCCAAGGAGGGGAAGACGGGGACCGCCTCTCTTTGCCGGGAAAAGACGTTCCGCACAGCGGGCTTTTGCGGCGGCCGGGAAGGGGCCGCCTGGGCTTTCACGGGCGCGGGCGCGAGCCCGTCCGCCTCCCGCTCCAGATCCTCCACCGGCCTTTCGGAATAAAAGTGATCCTGAAAGATGTGCCGCAGCTCGTGCGCCAGGCACTCCTTCCGCCGGGAGGGACTTAAATGACTGTTCAGATAGATGTCAAAGGTACCGTCGTCATTGGGGACGGTGACCCCCTCCACCGTTGCGGGAAAATCAACGACCCGGACAAAATAATCCGGCGTCCACACGGCTTATTCGCCCTTCTGCTCGGTGCGGCGCAGCGCGTCGATGATGGCCACGGCCCGCTCCACGTCCTTGGGGGAGGCGTCCTTGGCCAGGGAGAACAGCATCCGGCACTCGCTGCGGGAACGCAGCATGTCAAGATACGACTCCAGCTCCGCGTCCACGGGGGCGGAGAAGGGCATCCTGTCGGTGCTCTCGCCCTTGAGATACGCCAGGGATACGCCGAAGAAATCGGCGATCTTCTTCAGCGTCGAATCGCGGGGAACGCTGGAGCCGGACTTCCAGGTGCTCAGCGCCGCCTGGGAGATCCCCGTCTCCTTGGACACCCGATAGGAAGTTACACACTGCTCCTTGCAAAGTTGCATAAAAATCTCGTACATTTTTTGTTCACTCCTACAAATAATTATTAATGCTTAAAAAAGAGCTTGACATTTTGCGACGCGTGAAGTATACTACGACCATCAAAGCAAAGCAAACTTGTGAATAGTTCCTTATATCCCATTAATAAGCTTTGCGTGACTTCGCGTATTTTTCACCCCGCCGCGGGAGCTGGCGCAATGGGTAAAGATATTTGAAGTATATCACACGCGCTTAATTTTGTCAAGCATTGCTTTGAAATTCATTTTTCTCTTTGGGAGGGATGTGCAGTTGACGGTGTGGAAAAGAAGGCTTGTGCCGGAGAGCGGGGAGCCGCCCGATGACCGGGAGATGACGGGCCTATACTGCCGGCGGTGCCTGCGGGAGATGGAGAGCGGGGAGCTCTACGGCGTGGGGGAGCACGGACAGGTGCTGTGCGCCGCCTGCGCCGGCGAGGAGTGGGAGAGCCTCACGGAAGGCGAGCGGCTGACCGCGCTGGGGTTTGAGGTCCCGGACGATCCCCGCGCCGCCCCGGAGGAGGCCGGAGAGGAAGGGGGGATCTGATGGAGCTGACCGCGAAGGAGCTCAGCGAAGGCATCGACAGGTGCATCGCCCACTGCATCGACACGGGGGAGGCCCCGGTGGGATTTGTCCTGCACAAATTTGTGGACATCCCCGAGGCGGAGCTGGCCCGGTATCTGGAGGAGGGGGAGAAGATGCGCCGGGGGGAGATCAGGTTCTCCCGGAGCCTGGACGTCCGCTTTCTGGCCGCCCGCCGGTGGGACGAGTTCAAGACGTTCTTCTGGCTGGACAGGGCTCAGCGGGACCCCAAAAACGCCAGCTTCGCCATGTTCAACCTAAAACAGTCGGAAAACGGCGGTTACGCCGAGAAGGAGGCCAAGGCGGGCAAAAGCACCGTGGTCATCCGGCTGGACGGCGTAGGCGGACGGGAGGCCATGGAGTGACGGCCGGGGCGAAAAGAGAGGAGGGAGAGCGTGGAAACAGCGGAAAACAACAGCATCGTCTTTGATCCCGGCACGGCCAGCGAGAAGCAGAAGCGGTTCTTTCTGGCCCGGGCGCCCTTCATCGCCTACGGCGGAGCCAAGGGCGGGGGAAAGACCTGGGCGGTGCGGGTCAAGGCCGTGGGCGGGGCCATCTGCAACCCCGGACTGCGGGTGCTGATCATGCGGCGCACCTACCCGGAGCTGGAGGAGAACCACATCGGCCCCCTCCTGCGTATGGTGCCGCCGGAGATCGGCTCCTATATGGCGACGACCCGGCGCATGACCTTCTTCAACGGCTCCACCATCAAATTCGGCCACTGGGCGGGGGAGCTGTCAGAGCTGGAGTACCAGGGCCAGGAGTTCGATTGGATCTTCATCGACGAGGCCACCCAGTTCACCGAGCGCGCCTTCAACTATTTGAAGGGCTGTCTGCGCGGCGTGAGCCCCTATCAGAAGCGCATGTACCTGACGTGCAACCCGGGAGGCGTTGGACACGCGTGGGTAAAGCGGCTTTTCATCGACAGGGACTACCGCCGCTCCGAAAACCCGGAGGAGAACGAGGCACCGGAGGACTACGTGTTTATCCCCGCCACGGTGGAGGACAACGTTTTTCTGCTGAAGAGCTCGCCCCACTATCTCAAAATGCTGTCCCAGATGCCGGAGAACGTGCGCCGGGCCTACCGGTACGGCGATTGGGACGCCCTGGGCGGCAGCTATTTTTCCGAGCTGCGCCGGGACACGCACACCTTCGCCCCCGGGCGGCTTCCGCGCCACTGGCGGCGCTACCGGGCCATGGACTACGGCCTGGACATGCTGGCGGTGCTGTGGATCGCGGTGGACGGGGAGGGGCGCAGCTGGGTCTACCGGGAGTGGACACAGCCCCGGCTCATTGTGCGGCAGGCGGCGGCGGGGATCCTGGAGCGGACCCTTCCGGGGGAGGAGGTGGAGGCCACCTTCGCCCCGCCGGATCTGTGGAGCACCCAGAAGGACACGGGCCGGACCATGGAGGAGATCTTCCGCTCCGGCGGAGTGCCCCTGACACGGGCGGACAACAGCCGCGTCCAGGGCCACATGCTCATCAAGGACATGCTGGCCCTCCGCCCGGACGGCAGACCGGGGCTCATGATCTCCACCGACTGCAAACGGCTTCTGGCGGACATGACCGCCATCCAGGCGGACGAGGAGAACCCCGGCGACGCCGCCAAAACGCCCCACGAGGTCACCCACACCGTGGACGCCCTGCGCTATTACTGCGTCTCCCGGGTGGCCCCGGCGGAGGAGCCCCGGACGGAGGCGGAGGAGGCGGCGGCCGACCCCTTCTGGGGCGGGGAGCCGTCCGGGGAGTATCTGATGTATTGAGAAAGGATGAGGAACATAGCGAAAATCAGCACAAACAGCAACGAAAAGATCTTCAACATCACCCGGTGGCGTGGGGTGAACGAGGCGCCGGAGGGGGAGGCGGCGCTGCTGCCGGGGGAAGCGGCGGTGATGCGCAACTTCTGCGTCACCTCCGGCGGGGCGCTGAAGAAGCGGCCGGGGAGCCGGAACGTGGCGGGCTTCCTCAGCAGCTACACCCCCCACGTCCGGGAGGGCTCTTCCCGGTGCCTGATCACGGAGACGGGCGTCGGGACGGGCCGCCAGATGTACCCGCGCATGGAGTGCGACGACGTGGGGTCCGTCAAATGCGCCGGCGCGGCGGTGACGGTGACCGGGGAGAACGCCGGGGAGCACAAGGGATACTACTTCCCCCAGGACGGACTCTGCTGGGCCTTCGACCGGCTGGAGCGCTCCGGCGTATCCGGCGGGGAGCCCATCTCCGGCGGCACGGCGGTACCGGGGACCCTCTCCCAGCTGGCCTCCGGGACGCTGAACACCCAGAGCGGCGTCTACGGCGGCACCCGGTATGTGGACACGTCCCCCAACGCCGTGGTAGATTCGGCGGAAAGCGGCGCGCGCGTGACGGGCCAGACCACCCGGCGGGAGGCGCCCACCCGGCGCAGTACCGGCTGGGAGACCCAGGACGTGGGCGGGTGGATATTGCGGGACGGGCGGCTCTGGAAATACTACGGGGCCAGGGTGGACGCCTGCCGGGCGGGATACGTGTGGACGAAATACCACTGTATCGCCAGGGTCGTCACCCACGTCTACTACCGGGAGGGGAGCTGGGTCCCCCAGGGGAGCGGCGACCCCCTGGTGGCCCCCATGCAGCAGGGCGCCTTCGCCAGCTACCGGTTCGACGAGAGCACGGGCTATTACTACCCGGCGGGGGGCGAGAAATGGATCGCCGGCGGGGAATCCGGCACGATCTATTCCGTGGGCGTGTCGGGAAACCGCACCATCTACCGGACGGACTACACCAGGGTCAGCGCCACCGCCTCCCAGTCGTACCGGTACAGCGCCACGGCCGCGGGGCCCTACTCCTACAACACCACGGAGTATCTGCGGGGGACGCCCCTGGGGACGGTGAACACCCTGGAGGACGCGCTTCCCGACGGGGACAGGGGCTATGTCTATGTGGACACCTTCAACTATGAGGGGGCGGCCTACACGGTGATGCGCCAGGGGCAGGACTACTACTGCTACGTCAAGACCTCCTCCGCGCCCGGCTTCTATGAGCTGAGCTACAGCTTCCACGGCACGCCCATGACGGTGACGGCGGACACCTGCCGGTGGTACTTCAACGAGACGTATTCCGCCACGGCGGAGGAGACGGACGCCACGGTGCGGGGCATCTGGTCCGGCTTTGTAAAGGGCCGGGAGGTGCTGTGCGCCGCCTGCGGGGGGGCGCTCTGGGAGCTTCGGGAGCAGGACGGCGTCTGGACGCGGGTCTCCGCCGGGGAGATGGACACGTCCAGGGACGTACATATGTTCGGCTTTGACGAGAAGCTCTACATCCTGAACGGCGTGAAATACCTGGTCTGGGACGGGGAGCGTCTGGAGGAGGTGGAGGGCTACCGGCCTTTAGTGGCCGTGGCCGTGCCCCCCACCGGCGGCGGGACGCTCCTGGAGAACGTGAACCGGCTGACGGCGGGCCGCCGGGCCCGGTTCTCCCCGGACGGGACGGCGAGGACCTTCCAGCTGCCGGAGAAGGACATCAAAAGCGTGGATTGGGTGAAGGACCTGACGGAGCCGGAGGCGGCGATGGACGACGACGCGGAGGTTGACGAGGCGCGGGCCGGCCAGGTGTCCGGCCCGTACAACAAGCTCTCCTCAGACGCCGTAGGGGCCGCACACCAGGGCGGCCCGTCCATGGACACGCAACCGGCCCAAACAGGCGCCGTAGGGGCCGCACACCAGGGCGGCCCGTCCATGGACGGGGAACAGGCCGCTGTCGCGGCTTCCGTGCCGGCCTACACCGTGGATCTCCTTGCCGGGACGGTGACGTTCAACACCGCGCCGGCCAAGGGGGTGGATTCTCTGGAGATCGCCTGGAGCGCCGGGGAGGACTACCGGGCACAGGTGTGCGGGATGCGGTTCGCGGAGATCTATAACGGCGCCCAGGACACCAGGGTGTTCCTCTACGGGGACGGGTCCAACAAGGCGCTCTATTCGGGGCTTGACTACGACGGCCGGCCCCGGGCGGACTACTTCCCGGATCTCTACGAGGTGGCCGTGGGGGACGCCAACACGCCTGTCACCGCTATGATCCGCCATTATAACAAGCTGATGGCCTTCAAGCTCGATTCCGCCTGGAGCATCGGCTACGACACCATCACCTTGGTGGACGGGACGGTGACGGCGGGATTCTATGTGGCCCCGGTGAACCGGGCCATCGGCAACTGCGCCTGGGGCCAGGCCCAGCTGGTGCAGAACAGGCCCCGGACCCTGGACGGGCGCAGCGTTATCGAGTGGAAGGCCACCAGCTCCTCCGGCATCACGGGGGATCAGCGCAACGCCGAGCGGGTGAGTCAGCGGGTGGACAGCTCCATCCGGCGGTTCGACCTGACGAGGGCCCGCACCTTCTACGACAAGTTCAGCCACGAGTATTTCGTCATCGGGGAGGACGGCACGGCCATCGTGCAGAATCTGGACGTGGACGCCTGGTACGTGTACACGGGGCTGGACGTGACGTGCATGATCAACTACCGGGACGAGCTGTACTACGGCACCAGGGACGGGTACCTCCGGCATTTTTCGGATAAATACTTTTCCGACAACGGGGAGGCCATCGACGCTTACTGGGAGTCCGGGGCCATGAGCATGGGGGAGGACTTCCGGCGCAAGTATTCCGCCATGGTGTGGATCGGCATCCGGCCGGAGGACAACGGGTATCTGGAGGTGACGGCCCAGACGGATAAAAAGAGCGAGTTTGCCGTCTACGACGTGCAGAGCCTCAACGCCGCCGGGGTGCCGGAGATGGACCGGATCAAACTGAAGGCGAAGAAGTTCACCTACTACAAGCTGATCCTGCGCAACGACACAGCAGACAGGACAGCGACCGTGGTCAGCGCGGATATCCGCGTGAGGGGCACGGGATACGTGCGGTGAAGGTCCGTCCGACGCGGGCGGAGGGGAATACGCTTTCTTCTCTTTTGTGTTGACAAAAGAGAAGAAAGCTTCAAAGAAGAGAAAAGCAATCGGGCGGAAAATCGCGGCCCTTGACCATTCATCACCGCGCGTGACGTCCTTGCATTGTCTAAGCGTCTAACCCGCTTGGCCGCTCACAGCTCTATCAATGAGGCGTGACGTCCTCTTTCAGGGCGCGCTGGCTCGGTCATGTCTTGCCCCCCGGGGAACTCCCGCACGAGAGCTTCCCCACAACGCCGTAGGGGGTATGACGAACGGAATCCCCCGGAAATTCGCAACCGGTCACCCGTAGGGGCCGATGACCACATCGGCCCACACGCGGCACCGTCGAATTATCGAACGGCCCACCGAATTTCCGACGCATTTCCTACACCACACCCCGTACGGGCCGGACACCCGGCCGGACCGTGTCTCGAATTCCCGAAAACTTCCTTAAAACGCCGTACGGGCCGCCGCCCTCGGCGGCCCACTTCGCCAGGGGTTCGCTCGCACGAAAACAGGAGCAACGCTAACGTTCACCACACGATTAGAGCCGTAGCAGCGCGGACCCGCGTAGGAGCAGGGGCTTTGGCAAGTGCCACGGTGAGCGATCAGCGGGTTAGGCGCAGAGACAATGCGACGACGCCACGCGCGGATATGAATGGGACCATTGGTATCGACCATTGCTGCGGCAGCCGTACCGCCGAAACAAAGCTTGGGTTCGGTTCACTGCCAGGCCCAAAACTTGTTTTTCTCTTCTTTGAAGCTTTCTTCTCTTTTGTCAACACAAAAGAGAAGAAAGCGTACCCCGCCGCCGGGTATGGCGGAATCATACAAAAGGAGGAATCATATGGCAATATCCGTTTATGACGAGCAATTTTTGAACGACGAACAGAGAAAGAGACTCCGGGCGTTCACGGACGCCTGGAATGAGGCCAACGCCAGGGGGGATCAGGCCGGGATGGAGGCCGCCCACGCGGCGGCGGAGCGGGTCCGGGCCGAGGCCAACTACTCCGGCACCAGGGACGGCAGCGGCTATGTCGGATTTGACACGGCCGGAGGCCAGAGCGCCGGAAACGGCGGAGCCTGGAGCGGAGGACAGAACGCCGGGAGCGGTGTGTACAGCCCGGCCCAGCTGCCCGGGTATAGGGCCGGGGTCAGGGAGGTGAACGACCTCTACGACGCGGCCAGGGAGCGGAAGCTGGCCCAGCTGAAAACGGCCTTTGACCAGTCCGTGGAGGCCCTGCGGGCGGAGCGCGCGGAGCTTCCCGGCGTGTATGACGGCCAGAAGAACGCCGCGGCGGCCCAATCGGAGCAGGCGGGGCGGAATTTTAACGAGTACGCCGCCGCCTCCGGCCTCAATTCCGGCACGGCGGGGCAGGCCGCCCTGGCCCGGTCCAACCAGCTCCAGGGGGATCTCACCGCCCTGGGACAGCAGGAGGCGGCGGAGCAGGCGGACATCGCCCGGCGGGAGAGCCAGCTGCGCACCCAATACGCCGATGACGTGGCCGCCGCCGTGGCCCAGGGGGAGTATGACCGGGCGGCGGCGCTGCTGGAGGAGTACAGGCGGGCGGAGACGTCCCGTGTCGATACCGCCCGGGAGCAGGCGAACGAGAACTACCGGGCCTGGCAGGCGGGCGTCTCCGCCGCCCAGACGGCGGAAAAGGCACGGCGGGAGACGGTCCAAACTCAGGCGGAGGCCGAGAGCGCCAGCCGGAAGGAGGCCCTGGAGCGGGCCGCGAGACTGGCGGAGGCCGGGGATTTCTCCGGGTATCTGGCCCTGGGCTATTCCCGGGCGGAGACGGAGGCCATGCGTCAGGCGTGGATCGCCAAAAATCCCGCCGCCGCCTACCGGGTGGGCCTGATCACCTGGGAGGAATACAGCCGGATGACGGGCAAGTGAGCCGGAAGCCGGGAGATGTAAGGAGGGACTATGATAACGGTACTTTTGAGTCTGCTGGCGCTGGTGATCGCCGAGGCGGCGGCGCTGGCGGGCGTGCGGATCGTGAAAGCGGTCCGGGAGCTGAAAAATGAGGGGGGCGCCGCGCCCCCGAAAGGCGGGCAGGAGCCCGGAGAGGACTTTGAGAAGCGCTGGCGGGAGGGCATGGACGCCATGCTGGGCTACGATCTGGCCGCGGCCCGCCGCGCCGCCGGGAGGGATGAGCATGAGAACTGACGTTTTGAAGGGACAGATGACGATGGAGGGCTTTCCTCCTGTGGGGACGTCGGTTCCCGGCGGCCCCCGGGACGGGGAGGACAGGCGGCTCACCCCGGAGACGGTGTGGACGCTGTACGACAGGGGCAAGGCCTTCAAGGAGGCCATCGGCCTTTACGAGACGGTGAACACCAACGAGAATTTCTTCATCGGCAAGCAGTGGGAGGGGGTGCAGTCCAACGGCCTGCCCACGCCGGTGTTCAACATCCTAAAGCGCGACGTGTGCTTTGTGGTCAGCTCCATCACCTCCGACAACCTGACGGTGCGGGCCGCGCCCCTGGCCGCCACCGCCGGGACGCGCGGACTTGCGGAGCCGGCGCGGATCCTCAGCGAGGAGCTGGAGAGCGTCTTTGAGCACGTCCGCCTGCCGGCCCTGCTGCGGGAGCTGGCCAGGGACGCAGCAGTGCGGGGCGACGGGTGCATCTACACCTGGTGGGACCCGGAGCTGAAAAACGGCACCCCGGTGGACGGGGGCATCCGAAGCGAGGTGATCCCCAACACCCGCGTCCACTTCGGCAATCCCAACGACAGGCGGGTGCAGAACCAGCCGTATATCCTGGTGGAGAGCCGGGAGCTGGTGGAGGAGCTGCGGGAGCAGGCGTATGAGAACGGCAGTCCCGACTGGGACGCCATCACCGCCGACGACGACAACACCCACCCCGGCGACGAGCGCCGGACCGACGACAAGGTCACAAAGCTCCTGCTGATGTGGCGGGACCGGGACAGCGGGGAGATCTGGGGCACTGTCTGCACCAGAAACGCCCAGGTGAAGGCCCCCTTCCCCATGGGGGTGCGGCTCTATCCCCTGACGTGGCTCAACTGGGACTACGTGGCCGACTGCTGTCACGGCCAGGCCATGCTGACGGGGCTGATCCCCAATCAGATCTTCATCAACAAGATGTGGGCCATGTCCATGCTCAGCCTCATGACCACCGCCTACCCCAAGATCGTCTACGACAGGACCCGCATCCCCAAGTGGACCAATCAGGTGGGCCAGGCCATCGGCGTCACCGGCGGGGACGTGTCCACGGCGGCCCGGTCCATCTCCCCGGCGGCCATCTCGCCCCAGGTGACCCAGTTCATCGAGGCGGCCATCGACCAGACCAACCGGAACCTGGGCACCACCAACGCCGCCCTGGGCGACGTAAGGCCCGACAACACCTCCGCCATCATCGCCCTCCAGCGGGCGGCGGCCACGCCCAGCGAGATCACCAAGCAGAATCTCCAGCAGTGCGTGGAGGAGCTGGCCCGGATCTACATGGAATTCCTGGCCTCCTTCTACGGCCTGCGGGCGGTGGACCGGGAGGACGGCACGGCGGCGCTCTTTGACTTCGGCGTTTTCCGGGATCTGCCCATGGCGCTGAAGATCGACGTGGGCGCCAGCGCCTACTATTCCGAGATCGCCTCCATCCAGACCCTGGACAACCTGCTGAGTCAGGGGAGGATCGACATCATCCAATATCTGGAGCGGGTGCCGGACGGGTACATCACCGACCGGCGGGGGCTCATCGACGAGATCAAAAAGACAAGAGAGGAGACTGCCACAGATGGAAAATGAGAGACAGGACTGGTTCTCCGAAGGCTGGGCCGAGGACGGCGGCCTGACGGCCGACAGCCGGGAGGACGAGGCCCTTCCCCCGGAGACGGGGGAGGAAGCCCCGGAGGACGAAAAGCCCGCTCCGGCGGAGGGCGGCGAAGCGGAGGGGACGGAGGGCCCCGCCGCGCCCCCGGTCCGGGGACGGGAGGCGGACTTCCTGGCCTTCATGGAGGCCTACCCCCAGGTGGAGCCGGGGGACATCCCCCCGGAGGTCTGGCGTCAGGCCGCCCGCGGGGAGAGCCTTACCGCCGCCTACGCCCGATTCGAGGCGGAGAAGCTGCGCCGGGAGAACGAGTACCTCCGCCAAAGCCAGCGCAACCGCCGCCGCTCCGCCGGGAGCCAGCAGGGCGCCGGCGCGGGGGACCGGAGGATGGACGCCTTTGACGCGGGCTGGGACGAAGCTTTTTAACGCGGCATTAATGCCGCGTTAAGGGGAACGTGCGGGAAAAATTTCTGAATTTTGCGAAATTCAGAAATTTCCCCCTGCTGTCGTCGTCGCGGAAGCCGCTTTACCTCGCCGCCGCGCGAACGAGACGGCTCAGGCGCAGGCTTCGCTCCTTCTCTCCCCACCGGGCAGCGGCCCGGCGGGGGCCCCATTAGCGCGCTCGCGTGACACAAGGGATTTTTCCCGACGTTCATGCCGCCGGGAAAAATATTGAATTTGGGCTTTCGACAAGCGGAAAGGGGGTGAGGCGGATGTAGGAAAGATAAAATAGAAACCAAGGTAGACTAAATCAAAAACAAAAAATTACAAAAAAAGGAGAAATGAAATTATGGCGATCAATCTGGCAAAAAGAGCATCCGACAAGGTGGTGGAGCGGTTCAGGCTGGGGTCCTGCACCGAGGGCATCTTCTCCAACCGCTGGAAGTGGACGGGGGTGAGCACCGTGCAGGTCTACTGCGTGGACAAGCTGCCGCTCAACGACTACGACAAGGACAAGGAGGACGGCAGCCGGTTCGGCGCGCTGACGGAGCTGGGCGACACCGTCCAGGAGATGACCGTCACCGACGACAAGGCCTTCAACGGCTCCATCGACAAGGGCAACAACACCGCCCAGATGATGATCAAGGCGGCCTCCAGCGTCCTCAGACGTCAGACCGACGAGGTGATCATCCCCTATGTGGACAAGTACCGCCTGAAGAAGCTGGCCGCCGGGGCGGGCCTCACCGGCGCCAACGTGGCGCTGACCCGGGAAAACGCCATCGAGACGATCATGAAGGCGGGCGCGGAGATGAGCAACCAGAAGGTGCCCCGTGACGGCCGCGTGCTGTACATCGGCGAGAGCGAGGCCATCAAGGTGAAGCTGGCCGACCAGGTGGTGGGCGCGGACAAGCTGGCCGGGGAGGTGCTGGTCTCCGGCGTCTGCGGCACCATCGACGGGATGCAGGTGCGGGTGGTGCCCGACGACTACATGCCCGAGAACGTGGTCTTTATGATCGTGAGACGCGGCTGTGCCGTGGCTCCCAAGAAGATCGAGACGTACCGCATCCTGGAGGAGCACCCCGACATCGACGGCGCGGTGGTCCAGGGCCGTCTTCTCCACGACTGCTTTGTGCTGGAGCCTCTGGAGGCCGGCATCTACGTGGGTAAGTCCAGTGGCAATTAAGCTGAAGCAGGGGGACGCGTATCTGATGCCCCTGAACATCACCGTCAACGGCGGGCAGCTGCCCGCCAGCGAGGTGGAGGCGGTGGAGGTACGGCTGGGCGGCGTGCGCAAGCTGTACCCGGAGGAGATCAGCTACGACGCGGAGACGGGGCACTTCCTGGTGCCGCTCCGGCAGGAGGACACCCTGTCCCTGCCGGAGGACGACGCCGTTCAGCTGGACGTGCGCGTGAAATTCAAGGGCGGCTCGGTGGCCGGCACCCAGAAGGTGACCGTGGTCGTCTCCGTCAACGCCCTGAGTGAGGAGGTCATCTGACCCGAAGGGGCTGGGGGCGCCTCATCCCGGCGGGGGGTTATAAGGTTTCCGCCCTTATAGGGCGGAGGTGATTTGCTTTCTTCTCTTTTGTGTTGACAAAAGAGAAGAAAGCAACAAAGAAGAGAAAAACAATGGGGCAGAAATCGTAACCCCGTCCCATTCATATCCGCGCGAGCATCAACGAATGGTCTCAGCGTCTAACCCGCTTGGCCGCTTACCGCTCTATCCGTGAGGTGCGGCGTCCTCTTTCGGGCCGCGCTGGTGCGGATGTGGTCGTGTGGTGCCTTTAAAATCTGATCCTATTCCCGTGCGTGCTTTCCCCGTACGGGCCGGACACCCGGCCGGCCCGACGCACGACGAATTTTCCGCAAATTTCCCCCCCTAACGCCGTAGGGGCGGCCGTGGGCGATGAGGGTACAAAACAGAAAAAAAGATAAAAAACGAAAAGGAGGAATATAATGGAGATCAGTACGATATTGACCGAATCTCCCGGCGCGGTGGAGGTGGAGCTGGGGCAGTTCCGGCTGATGCCCGGTCCCCAGGGGGAGACCGGCGAGCGGGGGCCCCGGGGGTACGGTATCGAATCCGCCGTACTCAACGAGGACTTCACGCTGACGCTCAAGTTCGAAGACGGGTCCAGCTACACCACCCGGTCCCTCCGGGGCGAACAGGGCCCTCAGGGGAAGACGGGAGACACCGGCCCGGAGGGCCAACGGGGCGAGCAGGGCGACAGGGGCGAGCCCTTCACCTACGCGGATTTCACCCCCGAACAGCTGGAGGCGTTGACGGGGCCAGTCGGACCCGCCGGCCCCCGGGGCGAGCGGGGAGAGCGGGGCGACACCGGCCTTCCCGGCCCCACCGGCCCGGAGGGGCCCAAGGGGGACGCCGGCGATCCCGGCCCCAAGGGGGACGCCGGCGATCCGGGCCCGGAGGGGCCGCGAGGGGAGAGGGGAGATCCCTTCACCTACGCGGACTTCACACCGGAGCAGCTGGAGGCCCTGAAAGGCCCCAAGGGCGACGCGGGGGATGTGTGGGTGCCCTCTGTGGACGCGGAGACGGGAGATCTCTCCTGGGAGAAGAATTCCGAGACGCCGCCCCAGACTGTGAACATCCGGGGGCCTCAGGGCGAACCAGGCCCTCAGGGGGAGCGGGGGCCTGTGGGGCCCGCCGGTCCCGGAAGCGGGGACATGGTGGCGGACACCTACGACCCGGAGGGCAAGGCCACCGACATCTACAAATACGCCGACGACGCTGCCAAGAACGCCGTGAAGGACGTCAGCGCCGGGAATGTCAAGTTTGAGGACGGGGAGACGTTCCAGCAGAAGCTGGAGGCCGGGGAGTTGAAGGGCGACCGGGGCGAGACGGGCCCCGCCGGGCCTGCGGGTGAGGCCGGTAAAGACGGAGCGCCCGGAGAACAGGGAGCGCCGGGAGAGCCGGGTACGCCCGGTAAGGACGGCGAAAACGGCGCTCCGGGCAAGGACGGGGCGGCGGCCGGGTTCGGGGAGCCTGTGGCGACGATCGGCGACGGCACGGGCACGCCCACCGTCACCGTGGAGGCCAGCGGGCCGGACACGGAGAAGGTGTTCACCTTCCACTTCGACAACCTCAAGGGCGAGACGGGGCCGGCCGGTCCGGCCGGTCCCGCGGGGGCTGCCGGGGAGGCTGGCAAGGACGGATCGCCCGGCGCTACCGGGCCCCAGGGGCCGGAGGGGCCGAATAAGGTCAGCACGAGCACCGGGACCGACATCACGGGCCTGTTGAAGGGCGAGGGCGGCAAGGTGGCGCAGGCGGTGGCGGGAAGCGATTACGTTGACCCCTCCGGCCTCAACACCAGGCTCGGGCGATCCGATAACCTGGCCGCCGCGAACACGTCCTATTCGGCCTACATGGCCCGCGCCATCGCGGCCGGGACCGATGCTCCATCCAGTCTCACCGACGGATGTATCTACCTGGTGTACGAATGAGGTGACAGCATGAGCATTTTGCTTGGAAACGGCGGCCTCAGGAACGTCAAGGAGATATACGTGGGCGTGGGCGGCTCGGCCCGGAAGGTGAAGGAGGGGTATGTGGGGGTGGACGGCGTGTCCAGGCTGTTCTATAGGGCCGCGCCGCCCCTCCCTCCCATCGGCACAACGCTGGAGCAGTGTACCTGGGCGGAGATCCGGCAGATCGCGGACGCGGGAAAGGCGGCGGAGTATTTCAAGCCAGGGGACACCAAGGCCGTGCATCTCAAGGGAACGGCCAGCAAGCTCTCACTCGACATCACGTACTACGTGTACATTCTGGGCTTCGACCACAATCTGGCGAACGACCAGAGCGCGAAGAACACCATCGACTTTGGGACGTGGAAGGACGAAGGCGGGAAGGATATCTGCCTTATGAGCGGATATAATGACGATTCCGATTTCTTCATGAATCCGAAGATATACGGCAACGAGGGCGGATGGAAGTCCAGTCATATGCGTTATGCCGTTCTTGGCTCAACGGATACCGAAGACGGAGACGCGGGGGCGTCTGCCGCCACGGATCCTGTGGCAAACACGCTGATGTCCTGCCTGCCGGAAGACCTCCGGGCCGTGATGAAGCCCATGACCGTCTGGACGGACAACACAGGCGGAAGAGCTGCCGGCGCGGAAAATGTGACATCTACGGTGGACTATTTGCCTCTGCTCGCTGAGTATGAGCTTTTCGGCTCTGACGACAATGCCAATGAGGATGAGGCAAGTAAGCAGGCGCAGTATGACTACTATAAGGATGGAGCCGCTGCGGTCAAATACAGAAGCGACAGCACAGGCTCCGCCGTTTTCTGCTGGGAGCGCTCGCCCCGTGCCTACAACAGCGACATGTTCTGCTGTGTGGGTACCAAAGGGAACGCCGGTACCTCCAGCGCTCACTATTCCTGCGGCGTGGCGCCGGTGTTCCGGGTGTAGGAGGCGCCTGGGAGGTCGGCGGGCCGCCAAGAGAGGCGGCCCCTACAACGGATAACGAAGACCGGAGGTTGACGTTGTACGGGTCGCCGGGGACAGCGGCCCGTACGGCGATGTAATTAATGCGTCGGGAAGTCGATGGGCGGGCCATATTGGGGCCCCCGCGCGGCTGTTGCCGCGTGGGGGGGAGGACGATGCGATCCGGCAAGTGAGCCTTCGCGTTTACGTGGAGGTGAGGATTGCGGATCGCGTGAGGACGCGTCCGGCCCGTACGGATAGATTTCCGGGGAAACGGCGGGCGGCAATGAGGGGGGGCCATCGGGCTGTTGCCCGGTGGGGGGAGGAGGAGCGAACCAGACAAGTGAGCCGTCACGCTTTGCGTGGCGGTGAGGATTGTCGGTTCCGCGACGACGCCTTTGAAGCTTTCTTCTCTTGTGTCAACACAAAAGAGAAGAAAGCGCATTCCCTCCGCCATGTATGGCGGAATCCATATAAACCTTGCCAGCGCACGGCAAAAAAATCCCCCTCCGAAGAGGGGGGAATGAGGTCTCACCGTACGCCCAGCCTCTCCCGCAGGCCCTCCTGGAGGACCTGGGAGCAGTTGATGCGGCGCTTGTCGGCCATTTCGGCCATCCACGCGGGGAGGGAGACATTTTTCCGGACGCTTCTGGTATCGGTGGCGGCGCGATAGGCGAGGGTATCCACGCGGATGAGGGTGCAGACGGCATTGGCGTCGTGCTTCACCTGCGGCTGGGGGGTGGGGGGCGCGATGGGCATTCCCTCGTCCTCCGCCACGCAAAGCCAGCCGGAAGCGGCGTCGGTGATCTGGTCAATGGCGTCATCCAGATCGTCGCCGGTGGTGATGCAGCCGGGCAGGTCGGGGACGCGGGCATAAAACTCTGTCCCGTCCTCGGTGGGGGTAAAAACAGCGGTGTAGGTATATTTCATGACTGCCTCCTTAAGGTCTGGTTTTCCCGAATCTCCTTCCGAATATACCGAAGGGTGTTCTCAGTGAACTTGTGGCGCTTGACAGTGATGGAGCAATTCAGCGTTTCGTTGTAATAGATGTCGTGGTTGGAGCCGTGGCGTTCAAAGACATACCCGCTTTGCTGAAGTTCCCTGAGCGCCTGATCTCTTGGCGTCATAGCTTTCCCTCCCATCAGCCATATTATACACAAGAATGTGTATGTTGTCAACAATCAGAAAGCCTGCAAATAAAAAGTCAACCCCAAACGCGAAAAAATTCGAATAAAGAGCAGCGGTAAAAATGGGCAACACAAATAGGCCGCCTTGAAGGGGCAGCCGGAAGAAGGAAAATTATGGGTGGTGCCGTCAGTCGGAGTTGGCCGTATCCTC